>JAYVJI010000351.1:0-4266 GCA_043769435.1 Verrucomicrobiota bacterium | reverse complement strand
CGCGCGCTCTCCACCAGGGCGCCCAGTTCTTCCGGCGCGTGCGGATTTCCCATGCAGTAGTTATCCAGCACGGCGATCTTAACCGGATTGGCTCCTGTTAGGATCAACTGCCGCACGCATTCATCCATACAGGCCAGAGCCATCGCATGAGGATCAGTCTTTCCCCACTCAGGCAGGAGACTGAGGCTCAGGCTGAGCAGGCGCTTTGAGCCATCAATGCGAATGACCGCTCCATCCTGCGGGGCATCACCGGCAGCTCCAGCCAGCGGCTTTAGCACGGTGTTGCCCTGGACCTCATGGTCGTATTCCCGGATAATGGGCTCGCGGCTGACGACCGCGAAGTCGCTCAATACCATCTTCAAATCTGTGCTCAGCGAGGCATCATCAAAATGGGGAAGCGCCTGCCATTGCGGTGTCGTCCAGTTCGCTTTGAGGATCAAGCGCGGCGCATCGTGCAGTCGGCTGCAATCCAGCTCACACACCATTTTGCCATGGTGACTGATCTTTAGAATACCAGTGCCGTCACTGCGCCCGAGGACGGTGAGTTCTGTTTCGTAGATCCTCGCCAGTTCCCGCAGCGCCAGCAGGTCCTTTTCCTCTGCGCTCAGCACCATGCGTTCCTGGCTTTCGCTCAGAAAAATATGCCAGCTCATCATACCCGGCTGCTTGAGCGGCGCATGGTCCAAGTTGATCTCCCCGCCGGTCTCGCTCAGCATTTCGCCAGCGGCGCTGCTGAACCCGCCTGCACCGCAATCAGTGATACAGGCCACCAGCCCATCCCGCCGCGCATGGAGCACAAAATCAGCCGCCTTCTTCTCCTCGATAGGATTCCCGATCTGCACGGCGGTTTGGTCTTCCGCGTGACTGGCAGTTCCTAGGGAGGCACTGGAAAAAGTGGCTCCCTTCAGGCCATCCATACCGGTGCGCCCACCCACGGCTATGATGACCTGCCCGGGCTTCACGTCCTTCGCGATGTCCTTCGATGGAATGATCCCCGCCGTGCCACAAAAGACCAGCGGGTTATAAATGAAGGTATCATCAAACTGGATAGCTCCCGAGACTGTGGGAATCCCCATGCGGTTGCCATAGTCGCGCACGCCGCGGACTACGCCGCGCATGACACCCAGTGGATGGATGACGTCTTTGGCTCGGATGTCCTCTTGCCTCGTATCAGGACGGCCAAAGCAAAAAACATCCACACTGGCTATTGGCTGGGCTCCCTTTCCTGCTCCTAGAATATCGCGAATAACACCACCTAGGCCGGTATTGGCGCCAGCATAAGGCTCGATGGCGCTGGGGTGATTATGGGTTTCCACTTTAAGACAGGCGGCGAGACCTGGATCCACTTCAATAAAACCAGCATTATCCGTGAAGGCGCTGAGCACAAATCCTGGTTTCCGCTTCATGATTTCCACGCTTACATCACGGATGTAAGTCTTGAATATTCCATCCACGGTTTCGGTCACACCATTCCGCGTGTGCTCGATTTTTGCTGAAAAGATTCGGTGCTTGCAATGCTCGCTCCATGTTTGGGCGATGACTTCCAGCTCTACATCCGTAGGCTCCCGCCCTGTTTCCGCGAAATATTTCTGCACCGCCAGCATGTCCTCGCGGGACAAGCTCAGCTTCATTTCTTTTGAAATCGCAAAAAGCGCTTCTCCATCGAGCGTGGAAATAGAGATGTGGCGGTATGAGGGAATGTCGGACATGGAGGAAAGAAAGTCTTGGTATGCAGCGCAGTGAAGTGAAGTCCCTGCCGCAGGATGGCAAGGGATTTGGGGCAAAAGTGAGGACCGGACCGGACTCGATCAGCGTCCTAGTTCCTAGTTCTTACTTTTTAAAAAACGATGCCAGCGCCTGGAGCTGGTCGGTGGAGGGGGTTCCCTGAGTGCTGCGGATGGCCTCGCGCTGGAGCCTGCACAGCTCAGCGATGCCCCTTTTGCCTTGCTCTAGGAGGGCGGTGAACTGATCGCTGCTGAAGGTTGACTCCTCCCCTGCGCTCTGGATTTCGACGAAGGCTCCGTCCTCAGTCATGACAAAATTCGCATCCACTTCCGCATCTTTGTCTTCTGAATAGTCGAGATCCAGCAGGGCTTCCTTCTTAAAAATACCGGCGCTGACGGCTGCCACGAGTTTTGTAAGCGGGGAACGGAAAACCTTTTTAGCCGCGACCAGTTTGTCAAAAGCAATAGCGCAAGCCACGCAGGCCCCGGTGATGGCGGCGGTGCGCGTGCCGCCATCCGCCTGGAGCACATCGCAATCCACATAGATCGTCCGTTGGCCGAGCACACTGAGATCCACCACGGCACGGAGGCTGCGTCCTATTAGTCGTTGAATTTCCGAGGATCTGCCGTCGAGCCTGCCTTTGCTGATGTCGCGCGCCTTTCGGTCATGGGTGGAGGCGGGAAGCATGGCGTATTCCGCAGTCAGCCAGCCGCCGGTGACCCCTTGTTCCTTCATCCATCGGGGGACCCCTTCCTCTATCATCACGGTGCAAATGACATGAGTGTTGCCAAAGCAGCAGAGGACACTCCCATTCGCCCTCGGGACGATGTGGGGGATAAAAGTGATGGGGCGTAGTTGATCGCTGGTGCGTCCGTCTTTTCTCATCCGCCTAGCCATGGCACCCTGCCTCAAGAATGCAAGTCCTTGCTGCGATTGATCATTTCGTCCGGGTATCAGCACCGCGCGATTCATCAGGTGCTTTGCAGGATTCGTCCATCCGGGGTTGCCCCCGCGCTTCACTTGCGGGATGGAATATTGACTGAATACCTATTTCTATGCGCTGCCTTGTTGCTGATGACGATCCCCTAGTGTGCGAAACCATCGAGTCTTGGCTGGACCAGATCGATGGCGTCGATTTTTGCCTCAAAGCTGAAGACGGACTCACCGCCCTCAACATCCTGTCCGCAGGGGGATTTGACCTCGTGTTCCTCGACCTGCAAATGCCCGGGCTGGATGGCGAGACTCTCCTGAGATCGCTTTCCCACTCCATTCCGGTTATTGTTATCAGCGCGAGCGAAGAGTTTGGAGCAAGGAGCTACGAGTTCAACGTCGTCGACTACCTGGTGAAGCCGGTGACGTTTCCCCGCGTGCATCAGGCGGTGCAGCGGGCGAGGGAGAGGATGGCCGCGAAAGCGCCCGCAGCCCCAGACCGGGTGGAAGTGCAGGATGATACCCTTTTCGTCAAGGATGGCACGAGGATAGTAAAGGTAGATCTCCGACGCCTGCTCTATATCCGGGCTGAGGCGAATTATGTCTCCTTTGTCAGTGAAGGCCAGCAGGTCATGAGCCTGATGAGCATGAAGCGGGCGGAGGAAATATTGCCCGAGCCATTCCTGCGCGTTCACAGATCATGGATCGTGAATCGCAACCGCATCCAGCGGGTCGAGGACGGGAATGTAATCATCGGCGACCAGAAAATCCCCGTGGGGGAAAGCTACCGCGAAGCACTGATCCGCCGGTTGGGAGTCGTTAGTTGAATT
This sequence comes from Verrucomicrobiota bacterium, assembly GCA_043769435.1. GTDB lineage: Bacteria > Verrucomicrobiota > Verrucomicrobiia > Verrucomicrobiales > V1-33 > JAYVJI01. Next base: position 781 of record JAYVJI010000351.1, on the reverse strand, counting down.
GCCAGTCGCGATAGTCGCGATAATTTTCCGTCATGCCATGACATCCCGGATGACGTGGCCGTGGACATCGGTCAGGCGGCGTTCGATGCCGTTGTGGTAGAAGGAAAGCCGCTCGTGGTTCAGGCCGAGAATATCGAGGATGGTGGCGTGGAAGTCATAAACGGTGGCGACTTTATCGATGGCCTCGTAGCCGAACTCATCAGTGGCACCATAGCTGAATCCTTTTTTCACGCCGGCGCCGGCCATCCAGACGGTAAAGCCAGCGGGGTTGTGATCGCGTCCGCTGGCTCCTTTCTGGAAAGTGGGCATGCGTCCGAATTCTGTGCACCAGACCACGAGGGTGTCCTTGAGCAGGCCGCGTTGCTTGAGATCAGCTAGGAGGGCGGCAGTAGGCTGATCCATGACTTCGCCGTGCTTGACGTATTGTTCCGCGAGGACCTTGTGGCCGTCCCAGTTGCTGACACCTTCGCCGCCGGTTTGGTAGGCGCCATTGAAGAGCTGGACAAAGCGCACGCCTTTCTCTACAAGGCGGCGGGCGAGGATGCAGTTCTTCGCGTAGGCCGCCTTCAGGTCCTTCACAGGGTTGCCGGCTTCGTCGGCACCATACATTTTCAGGATGTGGGCGGGCTCGCTGGAAATGTCGGAGACTTCCGGCACTGAGAGCTGCATACGCGCGGCCAGTTCATAGCTGGAAATGCGGGCAGCCAGCTCGGTATCGCCGGGAAAGCGCTCGAGGTGGTGCCGGTTCAGACGGGTTAGGAAATCGCGGGTTGCTTTGTCC
>JAYVJI010000350.1:0-1884 GCA_043769435.1 Verrucomicrobiota bacterium | reverse complement strand
GTTGCCATCGCCATCAGGATCAGTGAAAAGGGTCACGGTCACTGCGGCAAAAGGTGCGTCCCCGGTGTTATTGTTATCCGTGTCCAAGTAGACCGTGCCGCTGATGGAGGCGGGCCCACCCCAAAATCCAAAATCATTTCCAGAGTCAACGTTGTTCCAGTTTGTGAAGTTCGCTCTCTGCCAAACCGGCGTGCTCAAAACCATTCCTGGAGGCAAAGTCAGCTTGTCCACATCCAAAACAAAATTCCCCGTGGATGCCGCATGGAACACATAGTAGCCTAGAGAATTTGTGGTCTGTTCCGCTAACCGTGGCTCCCCCGGGTCCACTTGGCCGTTGTTATTGGTGTCGCGGTAAAGGCGTATGACCGCGCCCTGGTAATTAGAGTCAATGCCATCAATTGCTGCGTTTCCATTGCGGTCATGAAACACAGTGCCTGAAATGGTGTTGTACCCCTCGAAGAGCGCACCAATGCCTTCATAGTCGGAGTTACTGCTAAATGGCGAGACCAAAGTCATTACTCCGGTGGCCAGATCGACTGTCCACAAACTGTTGCGCTGAGCCGCGTCGGCTGAGCTATTGCCTGTGGATGCATAAAGGATCCCGCTGTTATGAAAGCTGTATCCCTCTACATCGGTGACCGGTGCACCAGTGGATAGCCGCAATTGTCCCACAAGCGTTACGCCACCTGTATACCTGTTGACCTTGATGAAATGATCCACGGTGCCAGCTGTGTTTGCCACCCCATACATCTCCCCATCCACAGGGTTGATCCCTATATCATCAATGTCGTAGATCGGTGTGGGCGTCGGCAACGTTGAAGTCGGACAGACAACGTAGTCAGTGTCCGGGCCGAAAGCATCGTCCACAAAGGTGCCGGTAGAAGGGTTGATTTGGATCAGGACATCATCCTGCGTCCCTCCATCGGCAACCCTGACCGTGCCGTAGACCTTTCCGGTGTTCGGATCAACGCAAAGTCCATCAATGTCACTAAAACTGAGGCTTACCCCATTCGCTACACCCGTGCCCACCCCGCCCCCGATCGGTGTGAACAAGCCCGTCAAATAACTAATGCTGCCAAACTGCCCGGCATTGGTCGCCCAAATGGTATCCCCCTGCAAATTCCAGGTCAGAGCCTCCACGTCGGGCACTCCCAGCGGGCCAACAGTAGCGAAACCAGCTCCCGTAAACCGATTCATCGTGACTAGCGCATCTCCCCCGTCAGCGACTGCAAAAATGAGATTCGTGTCCACTACTGCCGCCCTTGAATCGACCAGCAATCCCACAAACCCGGCCAGAACCGCTGTCATTGTTTGCCTAAGCCCGGAACTCCTGCGCTTCAGGTCCATGGAATGGTGCGTCTGCCGCGGTGCGGGTGGGGATGGTTGATTTATTATTGTGATAATACTCATGAAAATTGGAAAAAGCTCTGATTGTGACGGCGAACTGGCTGATTTGCTTTGGATGCCTTAAATGAACGCTTGGGATAATATTATATTATAATTTACAGTCGCGCAAGCAAAATATTACAAAACGACTGAATAATTCGGTTTTTATTGCGAATAGTCTCACAATTGCGACTAAAATCAGTCATAATATTGAGAATACTCCAAGCTCCTCGTTGGCATGACTCACACTCTGGAAAGCCGGGGTTGCTCAGTGACAGAGTGGTGTTGAAAAGATAGCCTCGGATCATCGATACGCTCTTCCAACATGCGGCACAGCCAGTCGTGATCTATGTGATCGAAAAACTCTTTGCCTGCTCTGGCAGGCGCTGCGGTCAGGCTTCGCTTGGTTTCATGCGCTTCGCGCCGAGGCAGTCTGTATACGCTTCAACCATGCCGGTTGCCTGCATCTGTTCAGTTATTCAGGCAGGCTATCTCAGC
>JAYVJI010000349.1:0-11911 GCA_043769435.1 Verrucomicrobiota bacterium | reverse complement strand
CGATTGAGAATGAGTTCTAGCTAAGGCTGTGGCTTGGGTTGAATCCGACTGAGACAGTCGGGACACATTGGTGTGAAAGGAACGTGGTCCGACTGTCTCGGTCGGGAATCGAGGAGGGGTTTCCTATCACCAAAACCTTGTGTATCGATAACGTCAAAAAATGCCACTTTTCAACACCCTAGGCACGGACTAGGACGCGGTGATTCATGTTATTTATGTTTATGTCGGGGCCGCTGCCTCTGAGGACTTTGCAAGTCTCGGCTTGTCCCTCGTTTCAACGATGGCTAGCGAAATCACCGTGCCCGCCGCCCGGTCACAAGCCGACGCCCTAACACAAGCCGACGCCCCCTTCTCCCTCTTTGCGTCTTCGCGGCTTTGCGTGAGCCCCCCTTCTCCTTCTTCGCGTCTTTGCGTGAGCCCCTTCTTCCTGTTTGTATCTAGGCCACGGCATGGCGTGATGCATCAAATTCAATAGGGCTCTGCTAGAGGAAATGGCGGCGATGCGCGCGCCACTCCTTGAAGTCTAGTCTGACTCTTTTTCCAGCCATTCCCGGATTTCTACCTGACTGCGCCGTCCGCCCCGTTTTCCCGCGGCAGGTTTGTTATTCAGATTTCGGTCCAGTTCGCGGGCGCTGGAGGTGTCTTGCCACTGGGTTTCCAGCACATGGACCAGTTCTTTTTGAAGCAGCGGATCAAGCACAGGAATGGCCGTCTCAAAACGCTTGTCAAAGTTCCTTGGCAGAAAATCGGCAGAGGAGAGCAGCACTCGTTGCTGGCTCCCATTGGCGAAAATGAAGATCCGGCTGTGCTCGAGGTAGCGGTCCACGATGCTGATAGCCCGCATCGTTCGCGGGGCACTCCCTGTCACCACACTGAACATACTCCTGACGATGAGCCGGACCTTCACACCCGCCTTTTCCGCCGCGTAGAGCAGCCCGGTAATCTCCGGATCCGCCAGATTGTTCAGCTTCAGAAAAATCGAGGCCGGCCGCTTTTGCAGTGCATTTGCGATCTCGGTCTGGATATAGAAGCGAATAGCGGCGCGCAGGTTGAATGGAGCCGCCACGAGATGACTGAGCCGCGGAGGATCCCATGTCGTGGCGAAAAAACGGAAGCATTCCGCCACATCCGCCCCGATGCCGGGGTGTGCTGTGAAGAGCATGTGGTCAGTATAAAACGAAGCCGTCTCTTCATTGAAATTCCCTGTACTCAGTGCAGAATAATGCCGCAACACGCCCGACTCCTGCCGCGTGACAAGGCAGAGCTTGGCGTGCACTTTCAATCCTGGAACACCCAGAATGACCCGCGCTCCCGCATCCTGATACATCCTCGCGTAGTCTATGTTGTTCTGCTCATCAAAGCGTGCCTGAGGTTCCACCAGCACGGTGACCTCTTTACCATTATGTGCCGCATGGATCAGTGCCCGCGCCACACAGGAATGCCGGGCCACACGATACTGGGTCATGTGGATGCTCGTCACTAACGGATCGAGGCTGGCCATGCGCAGGAAATCCAGAAAATGCCGGAAGGAATGCCATGGATAGTGCAGCAGCACATCCCGCTCCTGGAGGATGCGGAAAAAGTTATCCCCGCCGGACAATGCCCGGTGTGGGACATTTTGTTCAGGAGCGAGGCCCAGTTCACGGGGGCCCGGGAACTTTACGAAATCCCTGCGGTTATGATAGCGTGCGCCCGCCATCAGCGTGTCCCCCGCGCCCAGTTCCAGTTTTGTGGTCAGGAGCTTCAGAAATGGCTTCGGTAATTTGCTGTCATAGCTCATTCTAACTGCCTGGCCCGCACTCCGTGCCCGTAACCCACCCGCGATTTTTTCATACGTGCTTTCGTCGAAGTTCTCTTCCACTTCCAGTTCCGCATCGCGGGTAAACTTGATGGCGTAGGCCTTAAAGGCATCGTAAGGCAAGCCCTTGAAGAGCCGGTGCAGGCCAAATCTGATGACGTCATCCAGATACATGACGAGGCGCCGGCCTTTGTGCAGTGGCAATGTGACGAAGCGCCCCAACTCGGCGGCTGGGATCGCCAGCAGGGCATAACCGGCGTGCCCCTTGCTGCCTGACTTATGCATCTCCACGGCTAGGTAGAGCGGGCTGTCCGCGAGGTTGTGTAACTGACTGTATCCGCGCACCATCACGGGCATGATGCGGGGCTTCACCTGCATGACAAAGAAATCTAGGAGCCAGTCCCGTTGCTGTGAAGGCACTTTGGTTTCATCGATCAGCCGCACCCCTGCCCGGTCTAGAGCCAGCATGATGTCCGCGCAGATCCTGTCAAAGACGGCGGCTTGCGACTTGATGATGGCCGAGGCCTCCCTGAATGTCTCTGCGGGATCAGGTATATGGAGCTTACGGAAGTCCCGTTCGTCAGCGATCAATCGTCTCAGGGTAGCCATTCGCACCCGGAAATACTCATCCAGATTAGAAGAATAAATCCCCAGAAACTTCAGCCGTTCAAGCGGAGGCAGGGAATCGTCAGCGGCCTGCTGCAGCACGCGGGAGTTGAATGCCAGCCAACTGGTTTCTTTGCTGCGGAAAGGAATGCCGTCGACCGTGGAAAATTTCATGCAATAAGCGAGACGGCTAACCCGGAAAGCTAGCCTGCGCCATCACAAATCCGCAACAAATTGGTCACACAGTAAACCTGTTCCAACTCAATACCCAATCCAAAGATTCAACGCACTGTGAAATCACCGCCCAGTGCCAGATGCAGTGCGATGCGGTTCTCTAGGCGCAGGCGGCGAATGGAGCTGACTTGGCTGCGCGCAGTCACGGTCCGGTTTTGAGTCGCTAGGACCGTGAGCAGGTCCCCGGTTCCCTGACGGAAGTTAGCCCGGGCCTCGGTGTCTGCCTCCATGGCCAGCCGTGAAGCTTCCACTATGAATGCCTCCCGGCGCTGGAGTTTGTCTTCCGCCGCTAGGGCATCCTCCACCTCAGAAAACGCTTTCAGCACGGTTTTCTGCAGGGCGGCCATGGCCTCCTGCTCTTCAGCGTTTCGCTTCCTGATTTCAGCCACAACCTGACCGCCTGTGAAGATGGATTCCACCACCGAGCCGCCCAGACTCCACACGCCGAAGTCGCTGTTCAACAGATTTCCGAGGCTGTCCGAGCTGTAGCCCTTATTGCCGGTGAGTGAGATGCGGGGAAACACTGCGCGCCGGGCCTCCTTCCGCCGCATTCCCTGTGCAGCGAACTTACGCTCAGCGGCCAGCACATCCGGGCGCCGGAGGAGCAGCGCAGAGGGCAGCCCGGCAGGGGGAGAGGATCTCAACTCAGGCAGGCTACCGCCTGTGCGGGCACTGCCGCCCGGATACCGCCCCGCCAGCACTTCCAGGGCGCGCGCAGCACTCCCTTCTGCCTCTTCCCGCTGCTCCAGCGCCGCCCGCGCTGAAGCTACATCCGACCGTGCCAGCCGCAGTTGCGCGCCCAGACCTCCCTGCTCCCCGCTCTGGCCGCTTCTAAATCTCTCCTCCAGCGCCGCCGCTGTGTCTTCGTAGGCCTTCAGGGCTTCCTTTGCCAGCATCGCCTGCTCGCGGCTCTCCGTGAGCCCGAACCACGCCCTGGCCACCTGCGCCACCAGCGAGGCCCGCGCTGCTTTCAACTCCAGCTCCGCTGCCTGCGCGAGGCTGGCCGCCGCCGCTGTGCCTGCCCGTATGCGGCCCCACACGTCCAGCTCCCATTGAAACTGCACACCGGTTTCATAGTTTTCAGCCTCATTGCTCAGCACTGCCGGCGCTGCACCCGCGCCGCCTCCGCCCGTGCCGCTCCCGGCTCCGGCTCCGAATGGAAACCCCACGAAGTTCCGCTTACTCTTACTACTCCTGCCGGTCAGATCCACCTGCGGCAGTCCCCTGGCCGCAGTCGCCCTGACAAGGCTGCGTGATTGTTCCACCCTGGCTGCGGCTATCTTCAGGTCAGGATTCCCCTTGAGCGCCGCTGCCGCATATTCCTCCAGTCGGCTGTCCCCCAGCCGCTTGAGCCAGTCGCTGTCCAGACCGGCCCGCCCCTGATGGGTGGCCGCCCATTCCCCTGGCACCTCAAGAGCCGCCTCCCCCATGCGCGACGCCACCGGCAGGGAATGGCAACCACTGACTGCAGTGGCGGCACTGATGAGAAAATGGCGTCGGTTCATCCTTCAGTCAAAAACGGACTAGCAGTCCTGAAAAGCCCGATTTTGGGCCTCATCCAGCCAAACTATGCGCCTCATTCACTGCTCCCGGGGGCTGAAGCGATCCCCCCGCTGGCAGGGGGATTTCAGTATATTCCAACGACCACTCCTTCATGTAGCGCACTCGCACGGGGCAGATTTTGTAGATGATCAACTCCGGATTTTCCGGTGTGCCTAGGTATTTACGCAGCAGCGGGTTTCCAGCCCACAATTCTTCCAGCAAGGCACGGTCCTCAAGCACTTCCGCCATACCTGTGATGCGGACCTGATCGTGCTGCGGACTCAGATAACATAACTCCACCCTAGGATTCCCTGCAATGTCGGCCGTCTTTCCATAGGAACGGAGGCTGGCCACATAGACCGTGAATCCCTCAGTCCTGACAGGTGAGACCGGGCGCAGCCTAGGCTGTCCCTCCGGGTCCACGGTGGCAAGCATGGGGAAGCGCGCCGCTTTGATCACAGCATGGGCAAAATCGGCATCCATGTCTGAAAGGGACGCAAAGAATCAGACCTTGAATTCACCGCGGTATTCGCGGGTCATCTGGGACGCCTCACAAGAATCACCAAGGAACACATTCTTCGTGGGATCCCACTTCAGGGTTTTACCGGTGCGGTAGGCGATGTTGATGAGATGACAGGCGATAGCGCTGCCGCCGCCGATCACTTCATGGCAATTTGGCCGGGTGCGGCTGCGCACACACTTCAGAAAATCCGCTAGGTGATCCGTGCTCTTGTAGAGCCGGGTTTTGGCATCCTTGAGCAATTCATTCTCCGCCGTCATGTAGGCGCGCTCCACGCTGGTCTTGGTCTCACCCACGTTGCTGGCAAAAACTTTCCCTTTGAGAATCACCTCAAATTTACCGCGGTTGACCTTCACCTCCCCGTCCTCTCCGACGAAGTGGCAGCCGAAGCCCTTCCGGTTGTGAGTCACGGTCACTCCGCCGGCATACGTCAGCACGCAGCCATCAACTTCATTGTTTTTCTTCGCAGCGATCCTGTCGACGCAGCCTTCGGAAGGACGGATTTCCACGGGGCCGTTGCCATCCATTCCAAGCCCCCAATGCGCGATGTCCAAGTGATGTGCGCCCCAGTCGGTGATGTAGCCACCGCCGTATTCCGAGACTTCGCGCCAGAGCGGAAAGTGGCTGTGCACGCCCCGGGGAGCGAGGATGGCGTTATAGGGCTTAACAGCTGCCGGCCCTTGCCAGAGATTCCAGTCAAGCCCTGGCTCTGCGGCCTCCTCAGGGAGGTCATGTGGACGTGGAGGGCCATTGAACTGAACCTCCGCTGATTTGATTTTGCCTATGATTCCGTTCTGTACGAGTTCTGCGGCCACGCGGAATTCCTGACTGGAACGCTGCATGGAACCAGTCTGGAGCACGCGGTTATTGCGCTTCACCGCAGCGATCACGGCGATGGATTCATGGATGTTGTGAGTCAGTGGCTTTTCGCAGTAGACATCCTTACCGGCATCCAGAGCGGCCACCGTGATGATAGCGTGCCAGTGGTCCGGAGTAGCGATGCAGACGGCGTCCACATCCTTACGGGCCAGCACTTCGCGGAAATCATTATACCCGGTCACGCCGGCCCAGCCCTCGGGCTTGTTAGCATCATAGCGGCTTTGCACAGTCTTGAGAGCAGCCTCGCGACGGTGTGTATCCACATCACAAACAGCGACGACCTGCACTCCCGGCTGTCCCAGAAAGCCGCCCAGCAGGCCCGTATTCTGCTTGCCCATTCCGATGAATGCCATGTTGATGCGGCTGTTGGGACCGGGGTCCACGCTCCAGACGCTGGAGGGCAGAATGAACGGAGCACCAGCGATGGCAGCGCTGCGGATGAAGGATCGGCGGGAGGTGTGGATGGACATGGGAATCATTGATGGAAGTGGTGGAGAAAACGGAACGGTGTTGCAAAAACTATCAGGACAGAACGGCTACAAGCCTTCAAAATACCGGAGCCGCGGCTAGGCAAGCGCGACGGCAGGGTGCTATGATCATGATCATTCGTGGAGGTGGCACGGGTTGCGTGGGCCTACTGGTCTTCGTCCACGCGCTCGTCACGCTGGTAGATCGGGAGTTGACGGCCCGGAACAGTAAAGGCTAGGATCATCATCGCGGTGCCGTAGATCTTGCCAAAGCGGCTGTCTCGCCAGGAGCCATCTGCGGCCTGTTCCTCCAAGTAGTGGGGATACATCCAGTCGCAGTAGTTGCGCCAGTATTTGCCTCCCAGCTGGAACATGCCCTGCGCGTTGTAGTAGTTTCCGTAGTATTCGAACTCCGCCCGCGGCAGGTCACGGAAATTCGATAAAATCCATTCTCCAGCGCGGATGTTCTCAGGGGAGCCGTGCTTATCACAGAGTTCTAGGCAGAGCAGCCCCGCACCTGTCAGGGTATCCTTATGCTGGTGCGCATCCATGTAGCCGAAATGGCCGGCTTTTCGCTCCATGTTGCGGTAAACATACTTTACAGCGTTCGTGATAGCCTCGGGGGGAATGGGCGCGCCATTCAGCGTGGCGCTGCGCAGCGCCATCAGGGCCCAGCCGCTGCAGGAGAGGTCGCTGTCATTGCTGCCGGGATGGTAGCGCCAGCCTCCCTGGTGCTGTTCATCCTTGCGCACCGCCTGCGAGCGCAGGATCACCTGAAGCGCTTTGGGCAGTACTTTATCGATTCCCTTCTGCTGCTCCCCGCTGACCATGCCGCTGACTTCACTGAGGAAAAGCGTGCTGATGTTATGAGCATACATGGGGCCATTCCCATGCTCCCCGCAGTCGATCAATCCATCATCGCTGGAGTGATCGAGGCAATACTTGATGCGGCGCTCGATCGCCTTGCCGTGTTCCCCTTGACCCGGGACATGCCCCTTCGCCAGCAGAGCCATACCCACGAGGGAAGAGATGCCGGTGCTCCGGCCATGACTCTCGGGAAAGCTGCCACCGGGTTCCTCTTTGCTGATCAAATACTCGAATCCGCGATCCACGGCCTTGGAGACATCCGCCTCATACTTCCGGAAGGCGTCACCCGTTTCCTGCGCGTGAAGGCAGACGGTCAGGGCAAAGGAAATCAGGATAACAATGAGGCGCATAGAAAAATGGCAGTGAAGGGCTCCGGCAGGGATACGCACTGAAAACACGGCACTTGTCTACATAGTGAGCAGGCGCGGCAAAAAAATCACTCCCGGGGATCGGAGGCACGGCTGAGGGGCTCATTCAGTGGCGGCGGCAGCGGCCCCATGCCGTCATCCCCTCGGGCCGCCTGCTCGCGGATACCCGAGGCGATGGCGTGCGCCAATTGCTGACGGTAGCCTGGATCCGCACAGCGGCGCGCTTCCACCGGATGGCTCAAGTAGCCGCACTCAGTCAGGATGCAGGGAATTTCCGGATTCCGGGTCAACCGGATGCGGCGGCGCACCGTTCCCCGCGCGCTCCCGGCTACAGACGCGACTCTAGCCTGCACCCTCCGCGCTAGGCTGGAACTATCCACTCGCCAGAAAAAGGTTTCCGCCCCGCGCTGCCCGGACGGCCCGGAATTAAAATGAATACTGACCATCACGGCGCCGCCATTCCGGCTGGCCCGGGCTACTCTTTCATCCAGATCGATAAATTCATCGCTGTCCCGCATCATGATCACCCGGAAGTCCCCGCCCAGCTCGCTGCGCACTCGCCGTGCAGTGTCCAAGGCTAGGTCCTTTTCCCAGCTTCCAGTTACCGCACTGATAGCTCCAGAATCCTTACCCCCATGCCCGGCATCCAGAATCACCGTGCGGAAACCACGCGGCCCTGGGCGGTGCCCCAGTGGATCCCGCCCTGCCGACGTGCCCGCCGCACTGCCACCCCCACCGGGCGCAGCACACGAAGCGAAGATACAGCAAAGAAACGTTAGAAACAACCGGGGATGCATGAGTAGGAAGCCGTAAACGCACCGGCACCAGCGCATGGCAACCGGAAGTCATGCCTTTCCTGAGCCTGAGCCTGCGCCGCATCAACCGCAGGCGCGGCTGCCAACGGTTCCCCATCCTGCTCGCCGCACACGAGCCCACCCGATAATTCCAAGTCGCTTTCAAAAGTGGACATGTTCTCTTCTACCCCGGAGGCCTCTGGGGCTCTGCGGTTTCGCAGGCAACACAGATGGAAGCCCGGCGCTCGGCGTTTTATTTATAGTATTGCCTCAGCCAAGGCTCGACTGCCTGACAGAGGCGTGAGGGGATCGACGTTACTGATGGATGATTTGCCGTCACCTGCTTCCAGCCATTCTGTTTTGCCTGCCCACCCATGCCGACTGGCCGCAATGGAGGGGGCCTGAGGGTCAGGGGCATAGCGCTGAAAAGCAGTTGCCGCTGAAGTGGAGCGAGACTGAGAATATCTCATGGCGGACACCGTTGCCGGGCAAGGGCTGGTCTTCGCCTGTCATAGCAGGCGGACAGGTCTGGATGACCACTGCCCTTGAAACAAAAGCGTCGCCGGAAGAGGAGGCACGACGGTTGAGAGCGAACACGGGGGACCAACCGCTGAACCTGCTGGCGAGGGTCGAGTTGCGTGCGCTCTGTGTGGACGCGGCCAGCGGCAAGTTGCTTCACAATGTCCTCCTGCTAGACAAGCAAGATCCGCAATGGGTCCACAAGCTGAACAGTTATGCGTCCCCCACTCCGGTTCTCGACGGCGGCAGGCTGTATTGCCATTTTGGCACCTTGGGAACTGTCTGCATGGACACCGCCACGCAGAAAATCATCTGGGTCAATGAGGACAAGGATCTCCAAATCATGCACGAAAACGGCCCGGGCAGTACGCCGGTGGTGGAGGCAGGCGTGGTCATTTTTCACATGGACGGGAGCGACCGCCAGTTTGTCGCGGCCCTGAATGCCGCAACGGGCAAGCTGGCCTGGAAAGTGGAACGAAGCGGAAAGATGCACGACAACCCTCAGTTCAAGAAAAGCTACGGGACGCCCCTCGCGATCACTGCCAATGGCCAACGCCAGCTTATTTCCACTGGATCAGACTGGGTCTACAGCTATGATCCAGCGACCGGGCAGGAGCTTTGGAAGGTGGCCTACGGAGACCTGGGATTCAGCATCACTCCCCGTCCGCTCTACCACGAGGGCACCGTCTATATCGCCACGGGATACGGGAAGAGCCGCATGGTCGCGATAAAGGTAGAGGGCACCACCCAGCCGGAAATCACATGGACATTTGACAAGGGAGCCCCCACGATGCCTTCACCGGTGCTGGCGGGTGATTTACTTTATTTTGTGAATGATGGTGGGATGATCACCTGCGTTGATACGAAGGGCGGAACCGAGGTTTTCCGCGAACGGCTGGGAGAGCCCTTTGCCGCGAGCCCGCTGGCTGCCGCAGGGCATCTGTTCTTTCCGGGCCGCGAGGGCAAGACCTATGTCATCAGAGCCAGCCGGTCCTACGAACCTGTCGCCACCAATGTGCTGGATGGGCTCCAGTTTGCCAGCTTTGCAGTGGAGGGAAATGCCCTTTTCATCCGCACTGATAAAGCGCTCTACAAGGTCCAGGACCGCCATTGATCCGCAGGCCCTCATGCGCCGTGCGCATTCCTGCAGTGACGGAGGCGCAGCTCGGTTGCGGTGCAATTCCGGTCGCACCGCGGTCAGCACAGCTGCGGCCGTGGTGATGAGATCCGCTCCCCGAAACGTGGGTGCCTTTTCGACCCAATCAGTTAGTAGGAAGTTATTAGGAAGGATCAGCCACCAGCGAGGGATAGTCGATGATCATGAAATCAAGGGAGCGTGGAAGGCGGCGCAGGTGGTCTCAAGGGTTCATCCCGGGGGGGGTGCTGCACCACGGCAGGAGGCCGCGCGGCATCCACTATCGCCCGGCGTGCTGCGGGAGGCGGCAGGGGAGGAAAAACCCCGGGCGCCACGGAACGGTTCCGGCGCTCGGCCCCAGCGCGCGCAGCCTCACGGCTTAGAATACGGGCTCGGGTGCGGCAGGCATCCCGGATGAATTCCCCGCTGCGGGAACCAGGGGCATCCGGGAGCGCAGCAAGGACACGCCATGGATCCGGCTGGCGTGGCAGCATGACAGTGGCCCGCTCCAGCGCGACCCTAGCCTCCTCCGGGCGCCCCAGTCTGGCGAGGGCGAGTCCTATATTGAAATGTGCGGTGCCGCGTTGCCAGATGCGCTCCACAGCGGCGAGGCCAGCCTCCACCGCCTGCTCGTCCTCATGCCTGCGCAGGTGGATGGAGGCCAGCGCTTCCCATGCAGCAGCGGATGAATCATCCAGCGCGATAGCCCGGCGCGCGGCGTGTTCCGCAGCGTCGAACCTGTCGAGGTCCATGCAGATAAGTGCCAGCTCGATGTAGCCGCCAGCCAGCACCGGCATGGCGGAGGCGGCCCTACTAGCGTAAAACCAGGCACCGTTTTTGTCCCCCATCGCTAGGTTGGCTTTTGCCAGGATCAGCAGGATGATGGGCATGGGCAACTCTGGATCACTGTCCGGGTAGGCCGAGAGGATCAGATCGATACACTGGCGGTGGTAGCCGCTGCGGGTCAGAGCATTGGCTAATTGATGGATGAACCTCGACTCCCATGGACGCTTTGTTAGCAACTCCTCCAGCAAAGGCACCGCCAGCTCCGGCTCCTGCCCGGCCAGATGGACCTGTGCCAGATTATAGGCGGATTCCGTCGCGGCTGCTTCTGCGGCTTTCTCCCGTTCTCCTCCGCTGTCCTCTAGGTAGCCTAGCGCTACGAGCTGCCGGTCAATTTCCTCCGTATCCGCTTCCTCTGACTGATACCTTGTGCCTGCGGGGTGACTGCCGTCCTCCCCTGCCACGTCATCCCATGAAGGAATACGCGTCGGCAGAGTGGCCATGGTGACATCTGTGAGCGCATCCATCAGCGGCATACCGCGCATGTCTTCCCCGCAGGGCAGACCGCACAGCGTCAGGATCGTGGGCGTGATGTCCAGCAGACTGGCTCCATAAATGCGTTTCCCCGCAGCGATCCCCGGCCCTGCCATCACGAGGATACCCATGTCCCGGTGCCACAGTGTGGGCCCGGCGGGATCGTTAGGATCAGCCAGCGGTCGATCCGCACCGGAGAGGAATCCATGGTCTGAGCAGAGGATCACCGTGGCCCCGGGTCCGGCGAGTTGCAGCAGGCGCTCCAGCATCATGTCATGGAACCGGTAGATACCCTTCACGACGTCACGGTATCGTTCAAAATCCCTTTCGCTGATGTGCGGAAGCCGGGGTGGATGATACGGCATGAACCCATGGCAGGTGTGGTCCACTCCATCAAAATAACACGCCATAAAATCCCACGGCTCGTGCTCCATGATCTCAGTGGCCACCGCTTGGATGGAAACCGTCGCACTCAAGATCCTCGCTAGGGGATCCAGCCGGTGGTCAATATCCTGATCGATCCCGGCAGCCAGCGGCACAAACCCTATCAGATCCTCCCCGGTTACTTCAGCTGGCTGCATCCGCAGCGGTGCCATCCGTGCTGCCTCACTGGCAGGACTGACCGCCCCGGCAGGCACGCGCCACGCTCCGGTGGCGGCATCCCGCTTCGTTCCGGTGAAAACATTCGACACCACCGTCCCGCGCAGCGGCTCCGCAGGATGACTGGCCCACCACCCCACCGTGCTGCACCGCCAACCCTGGAGATGCAGAATATTCCACACCGCCCGGCCCTTCCGCGTCAGGCTGGACCACGGCCGCGCCCCGCCATTTCCGGGACTGGGCTCCACAAACCCTAGGACCCCAT
>JAYVJI010000348.1:0-2916 GCA_043769435.1 Verrucomicrobiota bacterium | reverse complement strand
CTGTAAAAACCGACGCCGACTACAAGGCCATGCTCACGCCTGAGCAATATCATGTGACGCGCGAGCACGGCACAGAGAAGGCCTTCAGTGGAGCCCTCTGGGATAATCACGATGCTGGAAAGTATTTCTGCGTCTGCTGTGGAGAGGAGTTGTTCGCCTCTGATCACAAGTTCGACAGCGGCACAGGCTGGCCCAGCTATTTCCAGCCGTCAGTGGAAGCGAATGTTGCTAAGAAGGACGACTCACGTTTTGGCATGAAGCGCACGGAAGTTCATTGCTCAAAGTGCGAGGCGCATCTGGGGCATGTCTTTGACGACGGCCCGCAACCGACCGGACTGCGCTACTGTATCAACAGCGCTTCCCTGACATTCAAACCCCGGGCAGCCAAACCCTGAGATGCCGGTTCCTCTGTTCGCGGTTTGTCAGTTGAGCATCGTTCCGGTGCGGCTGGAAGTGGGGCATAGCAGTGAGATCACCTCTCAGGTGCGCTGCGGTGAAGGCGTGGAGATTCTGGATACCTCTGGCAACCGGGCCCGCGTCCGGGTGCTTAGTGATGACTATGAAGGCTGGATCGATCTGCGGCAGTTCACGCCGCCCGCAGCGGCCCGCCCGCCAGTGGCCACCTGCATAACCGATGACGACTGCTGCATGGCCACCTGCGGCGGACGCCGGATGCTCCTGCCGCTGGGGACGCCGCTGCCGAATTGGGAGAATGGAAGTTTTCTGCTGGGCGCTGAGCGGTGGTCATGGCCAGGGCAGGTGCGTCCTCTATCCGCGCAGCAGCCTCCGGATACCGCTGCCGTGCTGGAATACGCGCACCGCTATCTGCATACGGCCTACCTCTGGGGAGGGCGGTCGCTCTTTGGCATCGACTGCTCGGGCCTCGTGCAGGCCGTCTTTCAAGCCCATGGCCAGCGCCTGCTGCGAGACAGCATCATGCAGATGACGCAGGGCACAGCAGTGAAAGACCTCGCGGCAGCAAGGCCGGGAGACCTCGTTTTCTTCAACTGTGCGGGAGATGTGGGCCGTCATGTGGGGCTGCTGCTTTCCTGCGGCACTATCATTCACGCCAGCGCGATGGTCCGCGTGGATGATATCACGGACGCCGGTATCCGGCACCGGGGCACCGGAGAGATCACTCACCACATCACGGCCATCCGCCGCTTTTTCTGACATGACACTGGCGGAACGCCTCTCCGGGATCCACAGCGGGATGGCCGCTGCCGCCGTGAAAAGCGGACGCTCTGCCAGCGCAGTGCGGCTTTGCGCCGTGTCGAAGACATTTCCTGCCAGCGCGGTAGAGGAGGTCGCCGCTGCGGGACAGCTGCTTTTTGGCGAAAACCGGGTGCAGGAATGCATGGACAAGATCCCGCATTGCCCGGCTGGACTTTCATGGCATTTGATAGGACACCTGCAGAGCAATAAGGTCCGGAAAATCCTGCCGCTGGTGGCCTGCGTTCAGAGCGTTGACTCCGTGGCACTGGCCCGGGACATCAGCCGGATCGCCGGGGACATGGGCGTTCAGGCGCACATCATGCTTCAGGTGAATATTTCGGGAGATGATGCCAAGCATGGGCTTGCTGCGGAGGCAACCATGCCCGCGCTGGATCAGATCCGGCAAATGCCTAACATCATGATCGATGGGCTGATGACGATCCCGCGGCTGGATCTCAGTCCGGAAGCAGCCCGGCCTCACTTCGCAGCACTGCGCACGCTGGCAGAAAAACTGCGCGCCGCCGGTGGCATCGCCCTGCCTGAATTAAGTATGGGAATGAGCGCGGATTACGCCGTTGCCATTGAGGAGGGTGCGACCCTGGTCCGGGTGGGAAGTGCGCTTTTTGGCGGCAGGTAGGGCCGGAGATTTGTCCGCAGGGATCATAAATTCCGCAGGCACGCTAACTGATTTATTTTAACCTTGCAGGACCGACACGGCGTCAAGCATGTCATGTCATGTCATGGAACCGACGGCCCCCGGAAGGTGATCTGTTAGTTAGTTAGTTAGGGGCGGGCCGGACCGAAGGCCATGGTGACTGCGCAGCCACCACAATGCGGTCCACCGAGGCGGGTGGCGGGTTCCGCTTCCGGGAAAACGAGAGGGCGGAGGGCTGCCTCGGCAGCGGTACGGCGGCGGCGTAAGAAGAGGAAGCCTGTTCCGGCCAGGGCCGCTGTGGCCAGTGTGCTGAGGGCGGCAAGGTAGTAGCCTTTGCGGGAGGGTGCAGCCGCGAGCGGTCCAGCGGGCGGGGGCAGGTGGCCGCCTTGCTTAAAGATGCGGTGCAGGCGCACTGCCGTCATGTAAAGGAAGCGCTGGACCTGCTGGACATGCCCCGGGAGCACGGAAGCTTCTTTTACGCCAAGGTCCAAAACGTGGCGCAGGTCTTTGTCCCGGAACCCCGCCATCACGTCTGCGCTGAAAAAGGCCTGGGTGCGCGAGGGTTGCGTGGCGAAGAGCAGGAGCAGCAGTCCGCGGCCCCCGGGATGCCAGCGGCTGAGCAATTCCGCAGGGGCGAGGCCTACTGGTATTTGATCATTGGGCCCGAGGAGGATGACGGTGGTCTGAAACTCGTCGGGAACATTGAGCCCACTGCTCACGATGCGCTGCAGCCCTTCCAGTTCCTGAGGTGAGAGCAGGCCGTGAGGGTCATTCACCTGTGCTGGCCTGGTGGCGCCGGTGAGCAGTGCCAAGGCCGCGGGAGTGATTTCCTGACATTCTGCGGGGTCAGGCGCTGCGGGGAGTTGCTGCGGCGCGGAGATCCATTGTTCCGGGCGGGCGGATCCCCAGATTTCCTGGGGGAAGAGCCCGAAAAACGGGACTTTGTCCCCGGGTTTATCTGGCAGGGTGAGGGGGTCCTTGACGTCTTCCAGGATGAACTGGTCGGAGCCGGTGTCCTCGTTGGCGGAGTAGGTTGCTGAGGGAGA
>JAYVJI010000347.1:0-5639 GCA_043769435.1 Verrucomicrobiota bacterium | reverse complement strand
GGCAGCATCAAAGGCAAGCGCCAGCGCGCGGCCCTCTCACAGACCTTCAGGGCCGAGGTCATCACCGCGAATTTTGATAACCTCCATACGTAAGCCCTGCCCCAGAAAGCAAAATAACAAATTGTGACGACTTCCATAAATATCATAATTATTGCGTTGTTTCACGCGGAAGCCCACCCCAGATTGCTGCCGGGCCACATTTTCCAGATTCTTGGTTACAATTCGCAGTGAATTGCCTAAACGTATGGAGTTGACTTCGATCCTGTCAGCAATCCCGCGCTTCGGCTCCGCCCCCGGCCTGCGTTACCCCACGTCCTGAACACCCACTAAATCCAACCCAACATGAAACTCACCAAATCCACCTTCTTCCTCGGCTGTCTCGTCGGGGGCCTCGGAGCCGGCGCTTTGCCGATGCTCGTCCAGTTCTTCCAGTCGCCGGCGCAGGCCGAGACAAAACTCCTCCCCTTCCAAGGACGCCTCACCGATGCCGCGGGCAATGCCGTCGCCGACGGGGCCAAGGTCGTGGAGTTCAAAATGTACGACGCCCCCACCGGCGGAAACGTCACATGGGCTGGCGAAGTCCACAAACTCTCCGTCAACGGCGGGCTGGTGAACACCATGCTCGGCAGCAAGGCCGGCCTGGGCAGCGTGGATTTCGCCTCCGCCAGCTTCCTCCAGATCACCGTGGATGCGAACGGCGACGGGGCCATCACCGCCGCCGACCCGCCGCTGCTGCCTCGGCAGAGCGTGGTTTCCGCAGTCTATGCGAATGAGGCGGGGAATGCGCGGCGGCTCAATGAACACCCAGCCGCGCAATATGAAGCCATCTTTGACGGGAATGACCCGGCATCCGGCTTCATTAATGGAGTAAAACTGAAGGCGGCTACTGTCTCCGGCACCGCGCTGGCCGGTGATGCCGTAACCTCTGCAAAGGTGCTGAATAACTCGCTGACGAACGATGACATCGGCACCGGGGCTGTAAGCACCGACGAGATCGTGAACGGAAGCATCCAGCCCGAGGATCTTTCCGCCTCCCTGCTAAACGGCGTGACCCCCGTAGGAGCCATCTCGGCTTACATTCGGGACACTCCGCCTCCCGGCTGGCTGTTGTGCGACGGGCATGAAGAACCGGTGGCGGCCTACCAGGCACTGGCAGCGGCCATCGAAACGAAATTCGGTCAGTCCTCCATGCCGGGAACAGGCGAAGGGGCTAAATTCAAGCTGCCCGATTTGCGCGGTATGTTTTTGCGGGGCATCAACAGTATGGGACAATCTGGATCTCGAACGGACGCTTTTGCCGATCCATACGCAACTGTCTCGTCAAACGCGGGCATGGATGGAAAGCGGTTCAATCCGTTCGTTGGAGGGAGTCCCGTTGGAATAGGCAGCTACCAGTATGACTGGGTTGGTTTGCACCAACACAGCTCCGGCGATCTAACTGCATTAATACATGTGTCGAATGATAACAATGTCCATGCCAACCACAGAACTCTGCCCGCAGGAATGACTTCATGGAATGCGGAACGCGGGGGTAATGCGGCCGCAATTGCCGCTGACCAGAATGTGACCCGAGGGACTCACGTCGCCGGGTCCACAGGCGAAATTCCCACCAATGTACCCTACATTGCTCCCACAGCGGAGATTCCTCTCCCATCTCCCTCAGACACACGACCTCAAAACTTCAGCGTGAATTACATCATCAAATACTAAGGGCCATCAACCAGTGTTTCGCTGCTTCCTTTCCTTGTTTGCAAATTACCCAACCATTTCTATGAATTCTATGAAACTGCTTCCAAGAATTTTAGCCGCCACCCTGCTCGCCTCTGCTGCTCCCGCTTTCTCCCAAGCCCTGCAAACCCAGGCCATCCCGCTGCAAAACGGCTGGAACCTGATCCAGTTCCAAGTCGCTCCCACCGGCCTGACACCCGCCGGGGTTTTCGGCACCACCGCCGGCTTCAAGGCCATCTGGCACTACGATGCGTTCCTCGGCCTCTGGCAGGTGTATCAAAAGCCGCAGGGCACCGACAACGCAGCGCAACTGGCTGACAAAGCGTTGCTCAACGGCATGTTGCCTCTGGGGAATTTGGCCCCGGGCCAGGCCTACTGGGTGTATATGACCGCGGCCAACACCACCTTCAGCGTCAGCGGCCAGCCTCCCGTGGGCAGCACCTTCCCCGCGCAAGACCTCGCCCCCGGCTGGAACATGGTCGGCTTCCCCATCGGCGGCACCAGCATCCCGAACAACGAACCCATCAGCCTCCTCGCCGTGCTCACCGCGGCGGGATTTGATTACGATGCCATCCTGACGTGGGAGACCGGAGCGAGGCCCGGTCTCTCGCAGGGATACAAGAAGCTCCTGCGTCCTGTTGTGAAAATTGATCCGCTGACCGGCCTGCCTGTCAATGACCTGTTGGCCGGCCTGCCGGCGGATGCACCACTCCCCAACTACACCAACGCTGACCTCAGCCAGGGTTACTGGCTGCGCGTGACTGACCCCGCGGTGCTCAAGCCCCGGCTGGTGGCCACGGTGCGACCGGAGGTGGATGTGGAGCCGCGGAACAACTTCCCCGGACGCGAGGATGTGAACATCGTCGGCCTGGGCGGCCCCCGTTCTCCGCGGAATGTGCAGCAGATCGAGACCATCCGCTTCTTCCCCGGCGAGGACGTGCAGACGCTCTCCATCTCCAATCTCAGCGGCACCGACCCGGCCAATCCGACCCGCACCATCGGCGGCGGCATCATGATCTGGGAAGCGGTGTGGGAACCCATTACCGATACCAATACCACCACGGTGGATGCGAACGGCCAGCGCATTCCCGATCCCTGGATCAAGCTCTACAACACGCCCGGCGAGCGCGTGCGCATGGGCAACAATCAGCCGCTGCCGCCGTCCGGCTATACTTCCATCAAGGGCGTCACCACTCTGGAGAACGACATCGTCTATCTGCGGCTGGACCGGAAAAACCTCGGGCGCGGCGAGCACCGCGGCACGCTGACGCTCAAAACCTCCGTGGGCGACAAGGTGTATGCCGTCGCCGCCGAGACCGGCGGGCTGGAAGGCGACTGGAAAGGCTATGCCACCATCACCACGGTGAACGGCAAACGGAACCGCGTGCCGGACATTGACCTCTTCGTCAGCTTCTTTGAAGACCCGAAAACCGACGGCCTGCTGCGCGGTCTCATAGACAGCAGCAACGCCCTCCTCTGGCCGGTGGATGTGCCGCTGGCCGGCTACCGCCTCAGCAATGCCGGCAATACCTTCACGCTCGGCGGCTCCTTTGCCCTGCCGCCCGGCGACCAGAACAATGAGCCGTTCGACGCTTTCGCAGAAACGCCCGTCGCCGGCAACGACGTGGACTGGAATAACAACAACGGCATCCAGGCCCGCAATCCCTTCCCGTTTCCCATCCAGCGCACGGTTACGTTTGAAGGTGCGCTCATCACCGGCAATCCCACCGACGGCTACATCATCGAGGGCGACTACAATGAAATCGTCCACGGCATGATGAAGGAGCCGATCAAGCTCATCGGGCGGTTTCACATCGAGCGGCAGGCGCTCACGCCGCTCAGCAGCCGGCGCAGCATTACGGCAGATACCGGCGTGGAGCCGGTCATCAGCAAGACGGTGACAGTCTCGTCCGGTGGTACCAGCAACGCCGGGCAGACGCGGCCCACCACGTTTTCCAGCACCAACGCCATCGCCATCAGCACGGAACTGGAACTGCGCTCGCTCCAGGTGGGCGTGCAGTTTGCCGCGCTGCCGCACAGCAATTTCAAGATCCGCCTGCGCTCTCCGGATCCCGGGGGCCTCAGTCTGGTGCTCTTCGACGGCACCACCACCGGCACCGTGGCTCCGAAGTCGCTGGAGAAAATCACCTTCCCCGCCGACCGCCCCACCCACGACGACCTCGGCAACTTCATCCGCACCATCGCCCGCACCAAAGGCGACCCGCTGCTGGCCAGCGGCAGCGGACTCTGGCGGCTGGACGTGACGAATAGCGGCCCCGAGGCCATCACCCTGCAAAGCTGGAGCCTGCGCCTGGAAGGCCAGCCCGTCACCGACGTGCAGGGCATCGTGCGCGGCCCCGGCAACGTGCCCGTCAGCGGTGCCACCGTCACTCTGCAAGGCCTGCCATTTTCCGGCTCCACCCTCAGCGCGGCGGATGGGAAATTCACCTTCAGCCGCGTGCCCATCATGCCGCTGAACTTCACCGCAGTGCATCCCGCCTTCACCCCGGCGAATCCCGCGCAGCCGGGACTGGCCGCCGTTTCGTATCTCACGCCATTCAGCCAGACGTATTTGACGCAAGCCGGCCTGACGCTCTCCGCCGCCGAGACCGCCCTGCGCGACCGCTTCAATCCGCTCGCCGGTGCGCCCATCGCGCTGGATGGCGTGGATGGCTTCGCCGCCGGCACCGATGCCGCGCGTTTCCAGTTGGACCTCGTGCCCGGCCCCGCAGGTCCCGTCACGCTCGTCGCCGGTCCGCTCGCCGGCACCGCGGGCAATGCCGGCAACGGCCACACCGTGGACTTCTACGCCATGAATGCCGCGGGCACCGTGCTCTGGGATTTCGGCGACGGCACCACCGCCAACACCGTCTCCGCCAGCCACGAATACACCAACGCCGGCCACTACCGCGCCACGCTCAAATCCCCGGCCAACAGCCCTACACCGCAGGGCACCGTGGACATCGTGGTCATGCCGACAGTGAGAAAAGTCCCGCTCAACCCGAACAGTGTTCCCGGTTTTGCCCCAAGGCCAGCAGCCCCCGGCCTCACCACAGCCTACCCCGCCTACTGCCTCATGCCCACGTTCAATGGCGGCGGCTCCCTGCCCATGAGCCGCAGCAGCGGCACTGTCGGCGTTCCCTCAGCACCGGATGTCTATGCACTCGGCTTCACCGAACCCGTCCCGGTGATCCCCGTCACCAGCGCCGCAGTAAAGGTCGGCATCCTCACCTTCCAGCACACCTACGCCGCCAGCATGGACCTCGACCTCGCGCCCTACCCGACAAAGGTCACGCCCCCCACCGGCTCGCCCTACATCCCCACGCACTTGTTCTCGTCCGATGGCTTCGATGCCCCGCTCGGAGCCTTTGTCGCCGCGGACTTTACCATCCCCCTCTACCACCTCGGCCAGGGCTTCAAGCAGGAGGACTTTAACTACACGATCTTCCCGACCCTGTGGACCAATACCCGGCTGCTCGACCGAGTGACGCCCGAATTCATGGGCACCGGAGTGGAAACCTCCGGCGGCATCGTCTGGGGCAACAGCAGCCCCGTGCCGGACCTTGACTACTCCCTCAGCGAGCAGCGTTCCCGCGACAACAACGCCTTCACACCCGCCGCGGACGACCAGTCCTACCACCCGCACCCCGGCACCTCGGAGCCGGAGGATAATGTCATCGTCTCCCACTTCGTCATGACCTGCTCTATCGGCGGCACCGGCACCGTCTTCACCGCGCCTACACCGCCAGCCTCCGTGAAGCCGGCCAAGGACAGGCACCTCACGCCGGATGAGTCCTTCTACGGAGCCGGTGCCCCTGCTCTTGTCACCGGCTCCCCTGCCACCGCCGGGAATCTCTACTTCACCCTCCACACCGGCAGCCTCGCCGTCCAGCCCCGCCTCAGCGGGGATG
>JAYVJI010000346.1:0-5061 GCA_043769435.1 Verrucomicrobiota bacterium | reverse complement strand
TGACAGCAGATGGCGGAGTGGCGAACCGGCTGCACACGCAGGACTGGAATCCCCGGCAATTCTGGGCTGCGGCGACGGACTTGGGAATCTCGCGTGGGGCGACTTCCCAGTCGATGCAGTTGCAAGATGGCCGCTTAGGCATCTGGGACTCAGCATCCCAGATCCGCCTGTATGCCTCCAGCGGGATTTCCGCCCCGCCTGATGCGGTGCGAATCTCGCCCACCGGCAGCCATTATGCCCTGTCGCCCTATCTGAATCTGGTAGAAGCTTGGAACCATGCCCGCTCGCTGGGGCCCTACGCGGATTTGGCGACCATCGATTCGGCTGAGGAGAACGCCTGGCTGCGGGAAATGTTTGATCCGGGGGCTTATTGGATCGGGATTGAGCGTCCATTCCGCACCGATCCCGGCGACCCGGCGGTGTGGAGGTGGCACTCCGGCCTAGCCAGCAGCTACCGAAACTGGGCACCCGGGCACCCCCTGGCCGACCGAGAGGGTGAAAATCAAGGGCTGGTGGATAACCGCTACGCACCGACCTATGCTGTGATGATGCCGGACGGGAAGTGGCAGAGCACCGCCAACACGCAGGTGACCTACTATGATCGCGATGCGATTTACTATTACTACCTCGCGCTGCCCGGCCTGATTGAAGTGCAGTATAACGCGGAGTCAAAATTACTTCCCGCACTGGGCGGAGCGTCGAATTTGCTGTGGAAAGGCAAGGCGTTCGCCTCCGGTGCCCTGCGCTCGACCCAAACGGAACAGACTCCCGCAGTGGTCGCCGCACTGTTAGCGGATACCGATAGCTCTGGCGGGGTTTCGCCCGGCGATGCGTTTGTAGTGGGAGAGTATAGTGCCCAAGCGGCAACGCCTGTGCTGACGACCAGTGCGCCGCTGGCACAAACGAACCCAAACCCGCAGGGGGCCTACGGACTGACCGTGCTACGCCGCAAATCCGCTGCGACGCCGGGAGTGGTGGCCATCGGCGAGCCCAATGGCACCGTTTCCCTCTGGATGGCTCCGAACGCCACGGATCCACTTGTCCGCAAGGTTTTTACCACGGAATTCATAGGCAAGGCATGGCACCAGATGGAGCCACTGAAGGAGGCGGATGGTCGCGAGGGGCTTGTGGGGCTGCTGGTGGACCCGGCGATGCCGAATCAGTGCCAAGTCATCCATTGGGGGCCAGACGCGATCGAGGCGGCGTTGAATGGCACGGCTCCGGTGCTGAACAATGCCCCGCTGGCCCGAGTCCTGCCCTCGCCGGGCAGTGGGGCGGGCTCCAGTGCGGTGGGGGTGCGGATTTGGGATGCGGAGGCTCATGCTAGCCGGTTTCTGTTGCAGTATCAGCGGGCGGGGGAGACGGCGTGGAATGCGGCTACCGTGGTGGCGGTGGATGGGAACCCCGCTGGGACAACGGGGACACATTCCAGCCAACCGGGCGGAGTGACGCATACGGCCCAGTGGGATGCCGCTGGGGATCTTGGGGGCAACTTCAGCGGCACCGTGCTCCTCCGCACTCAAGCTACCGATAGCCAATCCCTGGCCGGCGCGTGGAGCGATGCCATGCCTTACGCAGTAAACACGGCTGCGGATCGCGATTCCGATGGCGATGGAGCCCTAGACACCACGGAAGCCGCCTTTGGCACCAATCCCAACGCCGCCAGCAGTCGGCCCACGCTGTTGGTGACGCGGAATGCGAATGGCGGCCTGAGGTTCCTGTGGCCTACCTCCGTGGGGCGGACGTATCGGCTAGAGGCCACTACAGATGTGACCACGGGGCCTTGGGCTGCGGTGCAGAGCGGACTAGCGGCAGCTCCGGTTAACGTTGCAGCACCGGCGGCGGGGGTGCCACGGCGGTTTTACCGAGTAGTGGCGGAGTAGGATCCTGGCCGCGGAAACACTTACTTTGCTTTACTGTAGGCCCCTTGAACTCGTCGCTCATCGCTTATCGCTATTGGGAAAGTGATGAGTGATGACACGCCGCGAAGCCCGGCGCGTCGTCATCTGGCTCGGCGGCAACGACATCCGCTCAAACTACGGAAACTTCTACGACGGCGGGTCCCCCACGACATGGATTAATCGCGTCTCGTCCGACATCATCTACGTCCGAGACTATTGTCCATTGCTAAAGTAATAAGTAAGAGTTGTTAGGCGATCCCATATATGTCTTTTGCCCACAGAGTGAAGCAACTATGGAACTAACAAGTCTCGGAACTTTTGCAAAGAACAATACGTCCTCGCCGCGGTTCGCGGCGGCCTTCCACGACATCAATTCTGTGGATTCGACGGGTGTGACCGCGCCGTGATGTTCTTAAAAGGCGAGAGGAACACGGTGCGTCTCGCCTGTGTTGGCCAGCGGTCATCTTGACTGCTTCGGATCGCGGTCGAGACGACCACGAGCCGCCACAGCCAAGATAGCCGTGAAGGGGGCGTCGGCTTATGTTAGGGCATCGGCTTGTGACAGGGCGGCGGGCACGGTGAGTTCGTTAGCCCTCGTTGAAACGAAGGACAAGTCGAGACTTGCAAAGTCCTCAGAGGCAGCGGCCCCGACATATTCATGAATCACCGCATCCTTGTCCACGCCCGAGCGATAGAGCGTAAACATGGGATTGCGCTTATCGGTAGGGAAAATAGGCTGACCCAGGATAAAAGGAAGGAGGGGTTGGACCGGTTGGGCGGGTGGGAGGAGCGAGGAATCCATCCTGGGTGTGACCGCGTCGTGATGTAGCGGAACACGGCCATCTTGGCTGTGGCGGCTCGCGGTCGTATCGACCGCGATGAGAAGCAGGCAAGATGACCGCTGGCCAACACAGGCGAGACGCACTGTGTTCCTCTCGCCTTTTAAGCACATCACGGCGCGGTCACACCCTCCATCCTCCGACCCGACAGCCAAAAGCCGGAGAAATCCACTGCAAGCGTGGCCCGGAAAATTCAAATTCCGTCTCGCCTGCGGGGTCCGTCAGGGAACCAAACTTGCGCGCCCCCAAGAGGCGTTATGTCCAAATTACCGAGGTCTGATGATGAAATGACCGCCGCCCGGGACCGTGCCAACAGCGGCGCCACGAAATGCAGGAATGTCCCGCCGCTTTTACACGGCGCTATTAACCCGTATGGGGCAAAGCTAAAAATTTAAAAAACTTCGCTGAAGAGTTTTTGCATAGCGGCCCATGAGGCTGTGTCCGCCTTTTCCTGATAGGCTGGACCTGCTTTGGTGAAGCCGTGGAGAGCGCCTTCGTAGGTAACGAACTCCATTTTTGCTTTGGACTTGGTCATCTCCTCTTTGAATGCCGGCACTTCCTTATTCACATGCTCATCAGCGCCGCCATGACACACGAGGATGCGGGCCTTGATAGCGTCGGGGGCAGCCGGTGCAGTGGTGGCTAGGCCTCCGTGGAAGCTCACCACTGCGCGCACGTCTGCTCCGCTGCGGGCTAATTCCAGCACACAGCTGCCTCCGAAACAGTAGCCGATAGCTCCGAGCTTTGTGGGATCAACTTCAGGACGCGCTTTGAGTTGAGCCAGCCCGGCCAGCACCCGCCTGCGCAGCAAGGGCAAGTCTTTCCGGTAGGCTCCTGCGCACACGGCACACTCCTTGGGATCGGATGGACGAATGTCCTTGCCATAGATGTCGGGGGCAAAAGCCACATACCCCAGTGCCGCGATTTTTTTCGCCCGTTCTTTAGCATAGTCCTGAAGCCCGGTCCAGTCGTGAACGACCAGCACTCCCGGCACAGGCCCTTTGATGGCGTCGTCCCAGGCGAGGAAGCCCTCCAGAACGGCATCGCCGTCCTTATATAAAACTGGCTCGGTGCGGATAGCGGCGGAAAGTAACCCCGAAACGGAAAACAGGACGGCGAAGATGCGGAGAAATGTGGTATGCATAGGAGGGGGGAGGATATGCCCGTTCAATTGATTTGCAAGGCACGCCTGGACCGGGTTCGCAGTAAATGCAGCGATGTTTGGCCCCAACGATTTCTTGCGGTCCGCTGGTTTGCCTCTATGATCGGTCGATAAATTTACCTATGAGAAAGCAGCTACTTGGATGTTTCGGTGTGATATTGGTCCTGATCCTCGCGATCAGTTTGATCGCCAACGTTGTCTTTTCCCGCTACTTTCGGGGTGGGGCCTCAGGCATGGTGCATCAACCTGAAACGTTGAGTATGACCAGCCTGCAGCTTCCGGCTGGAGGCCACAGCGGGCAAGGCCCGCGTATCGCTCAGATCAATCTCACGGGCATCATCTCTGGCGACTCGCAGCGGGGAAGGCCCTCCATGGTTGCGGAAACCCAGGCCGCATTTTCACAGGCGCTGGCGGATCCGCTGATCAAAGCGATTGTGCTCAGGATCGACTCGCCGGGCGGTGAAGTCACGGCTTCGGACTCACTCTATCAAACCGTGAAAGAGGCGGACACGCACAAGCCGGTCATCGCCCTGATGGACAGCATGGCGGCCAGCGGCGGATACTACATTGCCTGCGGAGCGCGGCGCATCATCGCCCATCCCACGACATGGACCGGCAGTATCGGCGTCATCGTGCAAACGCTGGGCTACGCGCCGCTGCTGGACAAAGTAGGGCTGAAAATGCGGGTGTTCAAAAGCGGAGCCTTCAAGGATGCCACCTCCGGTCACAGGGAGATGACTCCGGAGGAAGAAAAGTATTTACAGGGCATAGTCATGCAGACCTATGACCGGTTTGTGGGCATAGTGAGCCAGTCCCGGGGCATCTCTGTGGACCAACTGAAATCCGGTGTGGCGGATGGCAGGATCGTGACGGGCACGGACGCGCTGGCGCAAAAACTGGTGGACCAGCTGGGCTATGCGTCCGATGCTTGGCAACTGGCCCGTGATGAAGCCGGGATCACCGATGCGGAAGTAGTGGAATACGGACGCAGCCCGGGATTGATCAGTGCGCTGGGACTGCTGGGGCAGGCTGCGGCGAACACAGGAACGCAGCGCCTTGAGATTGACCTTTCCGACCGCCTCCTGCCGGGGCTTCAGGCGGGCCGCGTCTATTTGCTGCCGCAGTTTATGTCAGGCGAATAACCTGCTTGGCAGTCTTT
>JAYVJI010000345.1:0-6407 GCA_043769435.1 Verrucomicrobiota bacterium | reverse complement strand
CCTCAACGTCAGCGAATGGCCGGAAGCAGCGCAAAACCAGTTTCTCCAGGCCTGGTTCTACGGCACCTATTTCGCTGACAGCACTGGTTTTTTCCTCGACATCGTCGATCCTTGATCCGCCATGAAGCTTGACCTGCGTGATCCCGGCATCCTCAAAATCTGCGTCAATCTGGCACGGCGTCCCGACCGCTGGCGGGCTGTGAAGGAGCAGTTCCATGCGGCAGGCCTAGAAGTCCTCCGCATGCCCGGAGTGCCTGGCGCCAGCGTGCGGGATCCCCGCGGCTTTCAAAACGGCAACCGCTACGCCTGTTCCCTGTCCAAGCGCATGGCCATACGCCAAGCCCGCCTCCGCGGAGCCCACGCCATCATGCTCTTTGAGGACGATGTCATCCTCGCACCGGATCTCCATCAGCGGCTCGCCGAAATCAACATCCCCGACGACTGGGGCCTCTTTTTTCTGGGGGGCCGCCACATGGAACGCCCCGTGGCCATGGGCGGCGGACTGGTCCGCTGCACCAGCACCGCAGATCATCATGCCCTGCTCATCCGGGACACCTGTTACGACATGGCGCTCCGCACGATGGCCGGGACGCGGAAACGCGCTCCGTGTACCATCCTCTTTGACGACATGAGCCTCGCTGCGACCCAGTCATTCATCCCATCCTATGCAGCATGGCCCAATCTCGCATGGCAGGCATTGTCTTTTTCAGAAAACGACAGGCGTGAACAGTCGCACTATGATGCCAGTGGGCGGCAAAGCCGGCCATTAGAACCCCTCGAGGGCATAGACGCAGAGATGGCGCAGCTGGATGGCACCGTGCTCCCGGACCAAAAAACGCAGGAACCACCACCAGGCGTCCCCCGCCCACCTTCCCTCATTAGCCTCGCCGACTCCCCCCGCCAGCACGTCCTAGAGGAGACCTTTCCCCTGATGAAATACCTCAACCTCCGGCAGCGGGAAGACCGGAGAAACGAAGCCTCCTACCAGTTCTTCACTCATGGCCTGAACGTGCAGCGGTTCCCGGCCGTGAATGGCCGCAGCGTCCACCATCTCCGCGGCTATAAAGGAAAAGGCCAGTACGCCTGCGCGCTTTCTCATCGCATGATCCTCCGGGAAGCCCGCCAGAAAGGAGCCCCGGCCGTCCTCATTTTCGAGGATGACATCAACTTCAATCCCCACTTCCGCGACATCGCAGAAGGCATAGCATTGCCGGATGACTGGGGGATCTTTTACTATGGCTGCTCCCACATTCAAGTTCCCGAAATCGTCGGGCCCGGGCTGGTCCGGGTCACGAGCGCCCTAGAGACCCATGCCTATGCCGTGAGGGCTCCCTATTATAATACCGTCATCCACGCCATGCGCTACGGAACTACCGGAACCGCCGTCAGAGCTTGCGACCTCGCTCTGGCGGAACTCCACCGCACCATTCCCACCTACGCAGTCTATCCGAATATCGCCATTCAGGCCCCGGGCGAGTCAGACATCGAGGGCATGGCCCGTTTTCAATATCAAGGCGACGGCACCCAAGCATGGCGACCGGAAACACTCTGGAAAATCAACGAAGCCATGTGGAAACTGGTTACTCCGAAGCAGATCGGCCTCAGGACCCCGTTCCCCTCACGGGCGTAACTCACGAAAAAGCTTCCGTAATTCCCGTAAAATGGGCCTTGCCGATGCAGGGAACCGGGGCGACACCACACCATTATCCGCAGCCTGATTCACGTGAAGACTCTCACGCTACTCCTCACACTGACCGTCCTGGCAATAGTCCGGCCCACGGCCCTTGCCTCAGAGACACCGGAGTTGAAGGTAGTAGCGGCAGATCACATCGAGTTTACCCCCCCAGCCCTGACCGCTTGGAATGTCGAGAGATTGAATGAAGAAAGCGAATGGGTCATTGTCGCCGGGCCGTTTTTTGGGCAAGGAGAGCCCGTCCAGTGCTTCCTGCCAAAAGGATCAAAGCGCCCCAGCAACTCACCATACAGACTCGCCTACCTCCCTCCCGAAACTACCGGCAGCGCGCCGCTGGCTCTCGCCAGTAACACCATCGTAGTGCGCCAGGGAACAGTGAACACCGAGTATATCTTCCTCACAAGGAATACCGGATTCGTGAAGATCGACGAGTGGCACGCCAAGCTGTTCCAATTCACTTATTCAAAAACTGGCCCCCTAGAAGGAAAACTCAAACTCCTCGGCAAAGACGGCAGCAACACGGATGTCACCCTCACCTACTCCAATCGGAGCGTTGGATCCTGGAAATCCAAAGTGACTGCGGGGCCCGGAGCAGGCACCGCCACAGCAGGGATTTTTTCCAGTCAGAGCGGTCGTATCAGCCCATTGCCCGCAGCAGTGAAAATGCCACTCAACATGGAAGGTCGCCCATTCCTCCTGACAGAAGGTGGGCAGATCACCCGCCTAGACTTTTCTGATCCACAGCGCGGCAGTGCCGTCCTGCCCAATGGCACCGTCCGCCCTTTCACTTATTCCTACGATGTCAAAAGCGCCGCCCAGGCACACTTGACCATATTCTTCGGCACCACCACCATGGAGTACGATATGGACATCGATACGCCGGCCTCCGGTTCCTACAAGAAAAAAATCTCGCTGAACGGCACCGTCATTTCCAGCGGCATCAGCGGCGGGTTCACCTCGCCAGCCACCATCATCCCTAGGTCAACCCCCAACTGCCCGCCATCCAGCCTGAGCGACCGCTCCATCAGGATCAACGGAAGCAAACTCCTCACCCTGCGGTTCTATGCCGACGGAACCGGCCAGCAGGAATGCATCGTCAGCGGGGTGATCCAGATCACCCCCTTCCTCTATGACTACGCACACAGCGGGGCCAATGGCGCAGAGATCGCCATCACCTTTCCCGGAGCCACCAGCGACCGGATTGATACCTATCACATGGACTTTGATGCCGATTGCGACGGCACCTACACCCGGCGTGATTACCAGGCTGGCAACTCCCAACCAGCATCTACAGGGTCCTTCAATGGTTCGTAAACCGAGTTCAGACCGCCCATCAACTTTTTACTGAAAAAATCAGAAATTCAGGTTGCCAAAGTATCCAGTTTTCCGTTTAATGCATCACTCTCCTCTATGAAAAAGTTTATTCTCATCCTCGCTACTATCAGCATCGCCGGACTCAGCTCCGCCGACATTCAAGCTCCGCCCGCAGAAAAGAATACCTTCGTGCGCAAGCTCAGCCGTTCCATCTCGAATATCTTTTACGGTATATCTGAAATGCCCAACAGCTACGCCAAGACCGAAATCGACGGAGGCACTGCTGAATTCAGCTACGCCACCGTTCACGGTGCCGGCAAAACACTAGCCCGCCTCGGCTACGGCCTCTACGAACTGGTGACATTCCCTTTCCCTTCTTACAAGGGCACCTACCGCGCCCCCTATGAGCCAGCAGTCAGGGCCTCCACCCACCCCGCCACCGGCTTCATGGATTTTCCGCCGGAAGTCGGATTCGTTTCCGGTGTAATGTCTAACCGCTACCAAGTGGACTGATCCCACAGCTTTTCATCACAGCCTCCTCCGTTCGCGGAGGAGGCTTTTTTGTGGCTCGGAGGCCTTACCGACTCGGCCAGAAATCAACGACCAAATAATTAAAGGGTTAAAGGGTTAAAGGGTTAATGAGCGCTGCGGAATTGAGGGGGGCATTCAGCACAGATGCATGGGCCTTTCTTAGCATGGGCCTTTCTTAGCTTCAGATTTTTGGTGCGTAAGCCTGGGCAAAACGGCACTACGGCGCTAAGCTGCACTTGCAACTGGATGACCTTTACTATTAGGGACGTGAGCCCGGGCCTGACAGGTTCGGAATTTCCAACATCCAGCAACCAGCATATCTTTCACCTGCCATGAGCAGCACCCTAGCTTCGCCTGAAGCCCGTCACCACCACAAGCTCCAAAACGCCGTTATCCGGCTCGCGGGGAATTCACAGGACGGCATCCAATCCATCGGCGGCTTTCTCGCCAGACTGGCTGGGCGCACTCAACAGGATGTCATGACCTACATGACCATTCCGTCCACTATCTCTGGCGGGCCCTCGATTTTCCAGGTGCATATCGGCAGTGGTGAGGTCCTGACATCGGGTGATGAGGCTGACTGGTTAGTAGCCTTCTACCAGCACAGCTATCAGGACCACCTCAGTGCGACGCGGAAGGGCGGATATGTGCTCTATGACAGCGATCATGTGGTGCCGGATCCTGAAGACAAGGACCATGTCTACCTGGGGGTCCCCTTCACCAGTGCGACGGTCGAGGCCATTGGTGGCACCGCACGGGACAAGGGGAAAAACCTGTTCGTGCTGGGTCTGCTGGCGCGGGTGTTTCAGCTGAACAAGGAAAAGCTAACGGCCATCGTGGAGCGCGCCTTTGCCGGTAAGAAGGACGAGAGCATTTTACGGAATGCGATGATGGCATTTGATACGGGATTCGCCTGGGAACTGGGTGCCGCACTGACCGAGGATTTTCAATTCAATCCTGGGCACCGGACAGATGAGCACAGGCTCACGACCGATGGAAATCAGATGATGGTATGCGGACTGCTGGCGGGCGGGGTCCGTTATGGGGCGGGTTACCCCATCACGCCGTGGTCGCCGATAATGGAATCACTGCGGGCGGAACTGCCCCGGTATGGTGGAATATTTCTGCAGACGGAAGATGAACTGGCGGCCATATCCGCAGCCCTGGGGTTCTCCTATGCCGGTCACCTTTCCATCACTGGCAGCAGCGGTCCGGGCCTTTCCCTGAAAATGGAAGCGCTCAGCTACGCCACCATGGCGGAGCTGCCTGTCATCGTGATCAACGTCCAGCGTGGCGGCCCATCCACAGGCTTGCCGACCAGCATGGAACAGAGCGACCTGCTGCAGGCCATCTATGGCAGCCATGGAGACAGCCCCCGCGTTGTCCTTGCTCCGCGTGATGTGGAGGATTGCTTCTACATCGCGGTGGAGGCCACCCGCATCGCGAGGAAGTATTCCTGCCCGGTTATCATCCTGAGCGATCAAGCGCTGAGCAGCCGCATCGAGGCCTTCAAGGAACCAAACCTGGATGAGTGGATGGATGACGTCCCGCTTGATCTCACGCCGCGCCCTGAGACATGGAAACCCTACCCGCTCGACGCAGAGCTGCGGCACGCGCCACCCGGCACTAAAATGACCGGAGGGAAATACCCAGTCATTTCAGGCCTAGAGCACGATGAGTGGGGGCATCCCACGAGTAGTCCGAAGCTGCATACTCAGATGACTGCCCGCCGGCGGGATAAGCTCAAGCGCCTAGCAGAGGAGCTGCCGCTGCCTGATGTCCACGGGGACGAGGCCGGAGAGGTACTGCTGATCGGCTGGGGCAGCCCATATGGAACGGTAAGGGAGGCAACGGACCGGCTGCGTAGTCAGGGTCGGAAGGTGGGCTGCCTGAATATGCGGCACATGCACCCCATGCCCAACGGCCTTGAGAATATATTCGCGCGCTTCAAGTATGTCGTCGTCGCTGAGATCAACGATGAGGGACTGTATGGCCAGGGCCAACTGGCGACACTGCTGCGCTCCCGGTATTGTGATCCCAAGATAAAGTCCATCACCAAGACTGACGGACTGAGCTTCATGGTCCGGGAGATCATAGCGGGAGTAGAGCGCGAGGCCCAGGACTGAGGAGCCGGGCATGGTGTATTATTCCACGCGCGGCCTGACGGCACCGCATTCCTTCAGCGAGGCCGTCAATGCCGGGCTAGCACCGGATGGCGGGCTTTTTCTGCCCGCCGCGCTCCCGGATATTGTCCCGCATCTAGCAGCGTGGGAGGGCCTCAGCTACCCGCAACTGGCGGCGGAATTTTTTTGTCTTTTCGCTCCAGAGATCAGCCGGGAGGAGTGGCATGAACTGACAGCGGAGGCTTACTCTGGTTTTACCCATCCGGAGGTAGCGCCGCTGGTCCAGCTGAATCCGCGCACGTGGATCTTGGAATTATTTCACGGCCCCACCCTAGCGTTCAAAGACTTCGCGCTGCAACTGCTGGGCCTGCTCTACAAGCGCGAGGTCCGGCTCACGGGGCGGCGGCTTTGCGTGCTCGGTGCCACTTCCGGAGACACCGGCTCCGCAGCCATCCACGGGTGCCTCGGCCGCGCGGGGATTACCATTTTTATACTGTATCCCGATGGACGGGTGGCACCGCTGCAGGAGCGTCAGATGGCCTGCACGGGAGCGGACAATGTTTTCGCCATTCCCATTCCCGGCACTTTTGATGATGCTCAGCGCATCGTTAAGGAAGCCTTCGCTGACCATGCTTTTGCTGAGGAGGTGCATCTGTCCGCCGTCAACTCCATCAATATCGCGCGCATCCTTGCTCAGTGCGTTTATTACCTCAGCGCCTGGCTTAGGTTGCCTGTCTCATCAAGGG
>JAYVJI010000344.1:0-3400 GCA_043769435.1 Verrucomicrobiota bacterium | reverse complement strand
GAGCAGTTCCGGGTGGCGCTGGAACAGGAACCGGGCAGCGCAGATATTTGGTATCAGAAGGCGCAGGTGGAGGCTAGGACGCTTGATTTTGAAGCGGCGATCGCTTCGCTGGACAAGGCGCTGGCCGGAAAAGCGGGGACGGAATTGATGCTTCAGGCGGGTCAGTTGCGGGGGAAGCTGCTGGCGCGGGCTGGTCGTCCAGAGGAGGCCCTGAAGGCGTGGTCTGAGTTGTTAGCGGCACGACCGCTTGATGAGGAATTACGTGAGGACGTCATGGAGTTGCAGATCGCGGAAGGGTTGTACCCGGCGGCGTTGCAGACTGCGGAGGCGCTGATCAAACTGACTAAGGACCCCTACCGGGCCGTGCTGCGGAAGCTGAGGTCGGGGGACATTCAGGACCGGGCGGGGAACCGCGACGCCGCGCTGGCTCTGTTCACCACATGCCTGGAGGAAACGGGTGCGGGGTCATGGCTGGAAAAGGAAATCACAGCCCAGATAGAGAAGCTGTTCCGGCGTGAAGATGACCTCGCGGGATTGCGTAGTTTCTATGGAAAGCTGGCGACGGGGAATGGTCATCGCCCTTCGTTGCGGCGTGCAGAGGCGAAGCTGTTGATGGAGTTAGGGGAGCCACAGGCAGCGGTGGAGGCGGGCCGGGCGTTGCTGGCGCTGATGCCGGGAGACCGTGGTGTGAGGGAGGAATTCATCGGGCTACTGAGTGCGGCTGGTGACACTGCGGGGGCGACGGCGCAGGTGGAGCAGTTGATAGCACAGAATCCAGGGGAGCATGAACAGCGGCTGCGGTTGGCGGAACTGCGCAGTGCGGCGGGAGATCGCCCGGGGTGCCTGAAGGCGGTGCAGGATTTCCTAGCGGCAGCGGGGTTGACGGAGGCCAGCGCTAGGCAGGCGGCAGCGCTGCTGGAGAAGTTTGAAATGCGGGAGGAGGCGGGGATGCTGCTGCATGAGACGCTGGCGAAAACTCCGGACATGCCGGAACTGCGGCTGATGCTGGCTTCTGTGGAGCATAAGTCCGGGCGGCGGGAGCAGGCGCTGGCTGCGTGGCGGGCTGCGGGCACGGGAACTCTGACTGCCGTCATGCAAACGGCGCGGGCCATGCAGGCGCATGGTGAGGAGGATGCAGCGTGGCAGTTCCTAATCGAACACGCGGCGGGAGCGGAAAAGGATCCTGTTTTCCTAACGCAAATTTGTTCCATGGCGATGACTGAGGAGCGCGCAGTGGTGGCCCTGCCATGGGCTCGTGCCCTTGTGAATCTGGCCTCAGCTCCGGCGGAGCTGACAAATGCGGTGGAACTGGCGATCAAGGTGATACGGGCCTCAAAGCAGGGTGCGGAGTTGGCGCTGAGGATGGAGAAATCAGCCACTGCGCAGGACTGGTGTTTGTTGAGCGAATGGCGCGAGCTGGAGCGGGATTCGCATGGTGCGGAGGAGGCGCTGGAAAATGCGCGGAAGGCTGCACCGGAACTGGCGCAGGCACAAATAGTCAGGCTGCATACGCTGCGGGCGGACTACAGCAGGGCGGTTGCCAGTGCGGAGGAGCAATTCAACGGGCCTCAGGGACGCAAGGTGCAGGGTGCTCAGCAACTGGCTGATCTGGCCCAGCGGGCAGGTGATTTCCCGGCTGCGCTGAAGTGGATAGAGGAATGGCGCCGGCTGGCCCCGGGCTCGCCCTCGCCGGTGCTGGCACACGCGAGAGCGTTGGAGCTGGATGGCCGTCCTGACGAAGCGCTGACGGCCCTGCGTTCCGCTGCGGGACGCTTCGAGGGCAACGGGGACATCCGTGAAAGGCTGGCGGAGTTGAGTAGGAGCAGCGGAAGACTGGCGGATGCGGTGCGCATCTACGGCACGCTCTATGAAGAGGCCCCAGATTTGTCAGGAAAGATGCGTTGGCTGAGGCTCTGGGCTGCGGCGGCAGAGGAGGCCGGCACTACGGCCACGCTGCTGGAGCTGTTTGAAGAACGCCGCCGGGCAAGCCGCGACAGCGTGGCGCCGCTCATGGCGCTGGCGGAGATCCACCGGGCCGCAGACAACTATGAAGGCCGCCGCCAGGCGCTCCTAGAGGCGCGTCGCTTGAAGCCTGATGATGCAGAGCTGGCGGTGGAAATAGCCATGCTGGAAGAGCGGGAGAATAACCACGCCGCCGCGATCCAGACATTGAACGCGGCGCTAACTAACGACAAATCCGGCCGCGTGCTGGAGATGCTGGCGAGGCTGCATATGGAGACGGGAGAAAAGGAAACCGGTCTGCGCCTTATCCAGCAGCGGATGGCGGAAAAGGCCACGCCTGCCGTGGCGGAGCAGACGGTGCTGGCGCTGCAAACTGCGGGGGAACCGGAAGCGGCACTGAAAGCAGCGCTCAGTGCCCTAGGGCGCACGCCCGGGGATGTGCGCCTGGAATTCCTGGCCGCAAGGTTGGAGCGCCAGTTGCGCCTGCCGGAGGCCGTGACCAGGATGTCTGCCTTGGTGCATACGACTGCGGAGATCCCGGCGGGACGCGTTTTTGGAAGGATGCCCAGCGATAATGATGACTGGCAGAGGAGCCTGATAGATTTCTGCCCGCCTGAGGTCGCGCTGATGCTGGACGTCATCCAAGCGCGCGGCGAGGAGCTTCCCGAGGACAATGCAGAGACCAGGAAAAAAGCCGCAGGCACGCTGCTATCGTGGGCGCTGGACGAGACGCCGGCGGAAGCAGCCATCACCGCGGCGACCCTGAAGCCGATGGGGTTTACCCCCCGGACGATAGGACTACTCCGCGGAAACCAATCCGGTTCACTGCCGAGGATTCCTGCTTCCTCCATCCTGCCGGGGGATGACCGTCTGCTGGGGGTGAGCGCGCTGGGGCTGGCGCTTGAATGGGGGGATTCGCCGGATGCGAATCTGGGTGAACGTGCTTGGGCTGCATTCCACGGTAAGTCGGTGGTCTTTGCGCTGCTGGTTTCTCTGCCATCGGTGGGACAGGGCTCGAGTCTGGCACCTTGGGAGGAGGAGGCTCTAACTGAATTAGAAAAGATAGTGGAACCAAAAGGGGGGCTGCCTTTGGGTGTGCTTCGGGCCATTGGTTATCCGGGCAGTAACGGAGGATCGGAAACCGCCCCGACGGTGGTTCATCCGGGAGCGCGGAAACGCATCGCTGCGGTCTGCGCGCGCTGGCTTTCAGAGGACCGCAGGCCGCCGGGGGTGGCTGGCTATGCCGCAGTGATCCGCCCCTGGATCATGGCAGCAGTATTGCATCAACTGAGCAAGGAGAACAACGCTGCGGGCATCGCTGCCGTGCTGGATGCGGAGGCGGCGCGGAGTATCAATGTGAAGCACCGGGGCACTGCTGCCAGCGGAGTCACCGGCGCTGAGGGGGCTCCTTTGGGGTTCCCGCCGCCGCTGCCAGCCG
>JAYVJI010000343.1:0-4667 GCA_043769435.1 Verrucomicrobiota bacterium | reverse complement strand
CAGTCGGCTCGGGTTGACGGTCGCGTGCGGCTACCGTCGATATGCAAAGGATGAAATTCACGGCGCACTGGAGTAGGCCTTGGCGCGGGCGCGGAATTTCAGATCGTCCGGCCATGCGGCGGCGTTCAGAAAAGCCTCTGCGGCTTGCGGCTCTGTGCGCCACCAGTCGGACCACTGACGATAGGCGCTAGCGAAGTCCGCCGCGGCTGGGACTGCGGCTGGATTTCTGCGATCGAAAACAGGATCTAATCGATCTGGTTCGCCATTGGGAATGGCGACGGGCTTTTCCGCCTCGGCTATGTAGTGACGCGCCGCCTGCTGAGCATTCTCCGGGAATCGCGTGAGCCACTGATCGCATTCTGCGGGGCTCGTTTTATTCAGAGTTATGGCGGCAGCCTCGAACAGTTGGTTCCAGCCGCGCTTGCCTGCGGGGCTGCGTTCGGAACGCTCATTAGCGACATCAACGCTCCCTCGCTGGCTGGGGACTGCAATGTCGGCGCCAATATCGGTTCCCGGGATGAGTCCGCTGGCGGGTTCCTAACAATTACGAATCGCGTTGCAAGAAATGCTCCCGCGAAACCTGCAGCGGCCATGCAAATCCACGAGACGGTGTGCGAAGGTGATCTCATGGCGGTTTAGAGTTCTGCTTTGGCCCTGCGCAGGATGGTTCGTTGCTCTTCGGGGATGTTGATTTTGTCAGCGAGGTCCTGTATGTGGTTAGCGCCCACACCCCGGAGCCCCTGCTGGTAGAGTCCGTAGAGCAAGGGATCGCGCACCGCTGGATCTTCCAATTCTGCGGCCCACAGGATAGCGACTTCCGCAGGATGATCGGCACTGCTGAACGTGCGTGCTTCATTCCATGCTGCGCGGGCTGCGTGCAGGACCACCGCCTCACGCTCCGGCCCATCAAGCCAGGGGCGGACATCCTCCAGCAAGCGCGGATGAATCACCTTCGCTTCGAGTATGCCCTGCTGCACGATGCGCGCGGCCTCCTCTGGCTTCTGCTCTTTCAGCCACCGCTGCATCTGCGGGTATCCTTTCGCGTGACCCACGCTGTCATCCTGGAGGCTGGCTAGGGCAATAGCCTTATCCCTTGTTGAGAGTTCGCCAGGCTGCCGGGAGGCAATCCACAGGGCCAGATCCTCTGGCATTCGCCGAGCCCAGAAGCCGAACACGACCTGCATGACTTCACGGCGGATGGTGTGGTTATCGCCGGTGGCCAGCCGCGCCATCAGACGGCGCAGTTCGTTGGCTTCGTTTTTGGAATCAGGGAGGTGAGAGATCAGCGGTGTCAGCGCAGCGCGTAGGCAATCGCTGCCAACCATTTCTCTTGCCCATTGGAGGAGGACATCTTCGCCCTGCGCTGCCAAAGTCATCGCCATCTTGTTGACGCAAAGCGGCACAAAGGATCCGAAACCGGGAGCACCCTGGTTCTCCACTAGCCAGCGCTGGGCTGCTGTCGGGTCCGTTTCAAGCCATGTGGCAAAAACGTGGCCGACCAGCCCGGCAATGTTGGTGACTTCCCCCGCTAAGCTGGCATAGGCGCGCATGGCCGCAGGCCCGTCAATCCGGCTCCAGCACGGGATCAACTCAATGTGAAAGCGTCTGAGGTGAACCTTTGACAATGCCTCCACCGCAAGTGCGAGGACCTTGCCGGATTGCTCAGATGAAAGCTGGGCAATCAGGCCGCGGAGGCGCAGGCGCGAGGCTTCCGTATCGGGCTCGGCGAGAATCATCTGTACTTGCGCAAGGATGTCCTCCGGCGTCAAAGCAGCCCTTGGAAAGTAGCGTGCAACCTTGACAGCGCCCACGCCGCCTGCGGTGAGAGACTGCTGACGACTAGGTGATGCCGCTGGTGAAAGCTGCTGCGGTGCCGACGCTGTGTCCGCCGGGCTCCACAGCGTCCATGCACCCGCAGAGATCAGCCCTGCGAGGGCTCCG
This sequence comes from Verrucomicrobiota bacterium, assembly GCA_043769435.1. Lineage (GTDB taxonomy): Bacteria > Verrucomicrobiota > Verrucomicrobiia > Verrucomicrobiales > V1-33 > JAYVJI01. Next base: position 2,726 of record JAYVJI010000343.1, on the reverse strand, counting down.
AGTGAGAGGGCTTTGGTCTGTGTCATGAGTGCAAATAATGTTGTTAGTAAGGAAGCAGTCGGCACCGAGGCGAGCGCGCCGCCGCTGATCCTAGCGGCCAGGTGCGCGGGCGCGGCCTCCACGCTGCGTGCAGCCATGCATGCCGCGAGCACGGTGGCGCTCAGGGCCCGTGCGGTGTGCGGGGCGAGGTGGCGGCGCAGCTTTTCCAGCGCGCGCTCCACGCGTTTTTGCGCGGCATCTGTGGAGAGGCCGAGCGACTCGCCGACCTCTCGCAGATTCTTCGTTTCCAGAAAGCGCAGCGTGAGAGCCTCGCGGTCCGTGGCGGACAGGCGCAGCATGGCCCGGTCCACATGGGGCTGGAGGTCTAGCCAGAGCGCATCGACATCGTGATCGGAGTGGTCGGCATGGTGATGCATGGCATGAAGATAGGCAGCGCTGGCCTCGCGGGCGGCGCGACGGTTTTCAGAACGGAGAGTATTCAATGCCGCGCGCACCGTCTGGCGGTGCAGCCATGCACCGACGATCATGTCGCCGGGCAGCAGCGCGGCACGCCGGGCGAGCAGCACAAACACCGCCTGCGCTACATCCGCCGCCAAGTGTGCCCGGCTGCCCAGCACGCGCGCCGCCGCGCTATGGACCATGGGCAGGTAGCGGTCCACCATGCGACGGAACGCCTGCGCACAGCCACGCTCGGCATAGGCGGCGAAGTCAGGATCTGGCAGCGGTGAGGGCATTGGTTCTCTGGTTTCCTTTACATACCACCGCCGCCGCCATGGGGACGACAACTATTTCAGTCTTTTCGAGCTGGCCGAAATCCGATCCGGAAGATCGTTGCTAGGTCTCCGCACCGAGCGTGAGCTTCATTTCAAGTGCAAACACATTTCCGACCTCCGCGAGGAGTCGTAGCCCCGCCGAGAAACGGGCTTGCAATTTTAGCCGAAGTCCATAAAATGACCGAACTTAAGTCAAATCTACTACTTATGAATACTATTCGTGCCACAGAGGCAAAAGCTCATTTTTCCGAAATCCTTGATCGTGTCGATCAAGGAGAGGAGTTCGTTTTGACCCGTCATGGGAAACGAGCTGCTTACCTCGGCCCTCAAGATCGCAGCACTCAGACCCAAGCAAAACAAGCCGTGGAAGAAATTCTGGCGTTGCGGGCAAAAATCAGAGCACGAGGCCCTATTCTTGAGCCTAGAGAGACCATCAAGTCCCTCATTTCTAAAGGCAGAGCGTAAATGAAATGCTTCGTCCTCGATAACAGCATTACTGTTGCTTTTTTACTTGGTGAAGGATCATCTGTGGCGGATACAGTATTCTCGAAAAAATTGACCGTCAATGACATGGCGTTTGTGCCAACGCTCTGGCACCTAGAAGTTCGCAACGTGCTCTTTTTGAAGGAATTTTCTGGGAAGCTCCAAATTGGAGAAGCGAGCCAACTCATCACTTCTCTGGGAAAATTTCCGATTACTACTGATCTGCACACAACGACCCCTTCCACACTGATGCACGTAGAACGCCTCATGCTTCGTTTTGGACTGACCAGCTATGACGCGGCCTATTTAGAACTTGCCTATCGAATGGGGGTTCCCATTGCCACCTTAGACGAAGAACTTAAAGCAGCAGCAAAAGCTCTTAAAGTTCCTGTCCTCTAATATTGAGGCACGGCCTAGGTGTCATCCTCAAGGCAGAAGTTACAGACGGTGCACTTCCAAAATCGTCTCGGTTGGGCCCGTGGCGAAAGATAGTTGAAATCGTCAGTGGCCACGGGCGCAAGGATTATGGATTATGTTGATTATGTTAATTATGTTATGGATTGTCCAGAGTTTTCAGCGTTTTTACGATCCTCGCAGAGAGCCTGTTGACGGACAGCGGGGAACAATTTAGCAGCAGCCATCGGCATGGGGATCTCCAGCCTGAGTTTTTTACCACACTCCACATTCAACCAATCTGTAAAATGACTGCCATCGAAATACTGGGAACGTTGCTCCGCGGCCGCAGAGGCGGGAACCCTCAGGGAGCCGCCCGTGAAAGCCAGCAGGGGGGCGATATTCTCGAGGACATCCTAGGAGGCGGCAGCAATGAAGCGGAAGAAGAGGAGGTGCGAGCCGAGGCTCCTGATGAGGCGCCGGCTTCGCAGACCAGGTCCTCCGGGAAAGCATCCGGCAGCGTGCTGGATACATGGCGCAGAGAGGGATTTGACCCGCCGGCCCCGCCGCCCCAGCCGGCGAAGCCAAAGCCGGCGACCGTTCCCGCGCCAGTTCCGACGGTTCCGGCTTCCCAGGATCGCTGGAAAAGCAGCGACTCCATCCTCCGCCGCCCGCCGCCTCCAGCCCCGGTTGAGAACGATGAGGATGAGGCTGTCCATTTGATAAGGGCGATGATCAACGCTGCCAGAGCTGATGGCGACATGGATAAGGCTGAGGAGCAGAAAATCCTGAGGCATCTGGGTGAACCAACACCGGAAGTGGTGAACTTCATTCGCAATGAATTTGAAAAGCCCCTCGATGTCCGGGAGTTCGCTTGGAATATTCCGCTGGGGCTGGAGGCCAAGGTCTATTCACTTTCCCTCGCCGTGATGACGATGGATTCCCGCGCAGAATCAAGCTACCTCAGCGAGCTGGCGCACGGCCTCAGAATGTCGCCCGCCACCTGCCACCAGATCCATCAACGGCTGGGTGTCCCCGGACCCGGCTGATCCCGCGGGGATGAGGCGGGCCATCTGG
>JAYVJI010000342.1:0-8420 GCA_043769435.1 Verrucomicrobiota bacterium | reverse complement strand
AACGATTCACTCCGGGCAGTTATTAGACCAATTCACCGTGGTCGCTCTTATTCCTCCTCTGAGACGGAAAAGCTGACGTTGCCGATCCCAGCGGCGTTCATGGCGTTCATCACCGTAGTGACGTGCTCCCACGGAGTCAGGGGATTTGCAGTGATGGTGACGATGACCGGCGTCGCGTTTTTCTCTCCACCGCCCTCGGCCTTTGCCTGTTCTGCTATCCTTTTGAAATTAGCCTTCAACTGCAACTCTGTGACAGGCTCCTCGTTGTGGGAAATGATGCCGTCGCTGTCCACAGATACGTTCTCCTCCATGGGGGGCGTATCGGCGCTTTCGTTGGTCTCAGTGGAGGGCAGCTTCATTTTCAATTCCGTCTCGACCTGGCGGTCACCGGCTTTGACCATGAAGAACAACATGATCACGAAGACCACGTCGATCATTGGCGCGATTTGAAACCCTATTTCCTCTTCCTTGTGTTTATGGCGTACCCTTCTCATGGTGTTTGTCAGGTTAGTCGCGGTTGTGGGTGGCGAAAGAAAGAGCGGCTGTCGCTTGGCCGATGACCAGCATCGCAGCATTTACTTCCCTAGCAGGTGCCTGTTTGTCCGCCCGGATGAGAATCTCCAGCTTGGGGTTCAAAACAGCGATGGCCTTGAGCACATCTGCCAGTTCGTCCCGATCCACGTATTCTTTCCCCTGATAGACCAAGACGGAACGATCCTCGTTCTTAATCCAGCGGACGTTTACAGTGCGCTGGTTGGGGTCAGGTTTCCGGGGTCTGGCATCGGCGGCCACAGGCAGCTGGATGGTGTTATCCAGTGCTTCGATCTGCGCGGTGGTGATGCTCATAAAGAAAATGAGCAACACGAGCAACACGTCAATCATCGGGGCGACCTGAAATTCAGGTTCGCCTGCGTCCATACTACTGCCGCCGCTGGCCATATCGTAGAGTAGGTGAGTGGATCAGGAAAACTATGTAGTGGCTCAGCCCTGAGCAGCTTCGCCAACGGCACCCTCGCTCCAGGCAGGAGCATTGGCATAGAGTTCCTGATCACCCACATGGACGCCTTCCGCGAGATGGTAGGGGAATTTGCGGAAAAGATTAGCCACTTCATTTTCGATGCCGTGGATGGCGCCCTGCAAGCGATTCCGCAGGAAGAAGAAACCAATGAAGGCGGGGATGGCCACAAACAAGCCTGTGGCGGTGGCGACAAGCACCTCCCCGATGGCCTCAGAAAGGCCGCTCGTGTTTTGGGAGGCGCCGCCTTTACCCAGTTCACCGAAGGCCTTGATCATGCCTATAACTGTCCCGAGCAGACCGATCATGGGGGCGCAAACCCCGAGCACGGAGAGGTAAGAAAGCCGGGTGGATTGTTTGATCTGCTCGCGGGAGGCTTCGGCGAGGATGGCGTCTTCGGTGGCATCCTTGCCGTCTCCGATGTTCACTAGGCCGGCACGCACCACGTTGTTGAAAGTGGAGGGATTATCCGCCGCACTCTGGTAGCCGCCAACATAGTCACCAGCCCGGAAAAAATTACGCATCTTTTCCGTATCGTCTTCAGGCATCATCCGTTTCAGGCTGGACCGCATAGCGCCATCAATGATCAGGTAAAGCATAATGATGGAGGCGACACCTAGGGGGATCATGATCCAGCCACCCAGCACCAGCATGTCCCACATGGATTTTTCATCCCAGGATTTATGAGCTTTAGCCTCCTGCGCCTGAAGAAGCGAGGGGGTGAGAGTGAGGGCGAGTACGAGCAGTGGCAGCAAGCGAGCTTTCATAATTTATAAAGTAAGTTCTAGTTGAAATGTTATGGAATGGGAAGCTGAATTATTTTGAATCTTCGGGGGGCGTTTTTTCTGTGGGCTCTTCAGCAGGGGCTGTGCCGGGCGCGGCTTTCTCCGCCGCTTCTTTTTTCTCTGAGGCGGCCATGGTAGCTTTTTCCATGTCCTCCTTTTCCTGCTTGGCGAGCGCGGCGTGGGGCGTGTCCGCAAAGCGCTCGGTCACCCGGGAAAAAGCAGCGCTGGCATCCTGAAAGCGGTGAAGCTTTACCATGGCCCGCGCAGCGCCCAACTCTGCAGAAGGAAGCATGGAAGCCTGCGCCCCGAGGAAAACCGGGATCTGCAGGTAGGCCTCAAGGGCGTCGAGGTAGTTTTCCCGCTTCATCTGGATGTCACCCATCAGTAGATAGAGTCGGGCCTGAAGGGATGAGTCATCCGTGCCTTTGATGGCGCTGGTGACCTTGGCCAGTGCCGGCCCCACTATGCCTTTGCTGAATTCCGAGAGCGCGTCCATCATGCTGAGGCCGAGGGCGTCTTTTTGGCTCAGGGTCATGCCTTTGATCTCATTATAGAGCTTTTCGCCCTCTGCGGCGCTGCCTTTCCGGATGTTGGCTTCAATGGCTAGGAGCGTCGCCCCGGCATACCATGAGCCGGGCTTGTCTTTCCAGTTCGCATGGATGTTGCGCACTTCGGTGGTCTTAGCCAGGGCCTGATCATACTTCATCTGGTTGATCGCTTCCAGTGCTTCCGCTACCTCCGGCGGCTGTGGCCAGTCCAGCTTGGTGACGCTGCTGGCCGGGATGCTCTGAGTCGCTTCCGTGCCATCAGCCTTTTTGATTTTCTTTTGGAGGTTTCCCCCGGAAAGGGTTACTTCCGACCAGTCCACATCAGCATTGCCAATGTAGAGCCGCTGGGCGTTCGAAGTGCCGCAGAAAGCCATGGTCGCCGCAAGGAGGATTCGTGTGGTTGTCATACCTGGGAATACTTGATGGTAGGAATTACTGAACCTGCTGGAGGCGGGCTTTGATTTTCTCAAAGTCAGGCTCTCCTTTGATTTTTTCGGTGTTAGGCCCTTCGATGGCCTCCCGGTAAACGTCCCGGGCATCAACGGCTTTATTGCTGGCCTCCTTCGTTTCCCCGGCGCGGAGATACCCCCGGGCCACCCATTTCGGAAATTTGAGGAATGACAGGTAGAGGCGCTGGAATGAGTTAAAGGCGTCCGCGTATTTCTGTTGCTTGAAATAGGTCTCCCCGAGCAGGGCAGTGGCTTCCGCTTTTGTCTCCGGGGGATAGCTCTTGTCTCCTAGGACTTCCTTGAGTGTCTTTTCGGCATCAGTCAGACTGTTCTGTTCCACGGCCACCCGGGCTCGGCCCATCATAGCCTCGCCGTATTTGGACCCGATGTTATCCTCCGATGCTTTGGTATAGAGCTTCAGTGCCTTCTCGTAGTCCTTGTCAGCAAAAGCCACGTCTGCCTGACCTACCAGAGCCCAGTCCAGAAACATGGATTGAGGGAAGAACTGGAGCAGCCGGTTGAAACAGGCCGCGCTTTTTTCGATATCCTTCTCCTTCATATGGCGGTCGCCCACCAATGCCAGCAATGCAGAGCTGTAGTCTTCCGGCTTAAATTCCGTGATCAGCCGCTCATACATGGCCGCAGAGGCTTTGGGACTGGTATCGACGATGACCTTGCCCTTTTCATCCTTCTTTTTCGGAGCGCGTGACTCCAGATACGTGAGCAACTGATACTTCACATAGACGAGCCGGGCTTTTCCGACCTTGGATAGTTTGTCCTCCGGCAGCAGCTGGCTCAGTTCTTTTTCCACTGTGGCAAACTGCTCCGCTACCGGGATGGGCGGAGCCTTGACAGGAGGTGGCGGTGGCGGGTCACCTTCCTTTACCGGCGGCGGGGGCGGCGGTGGTTTGCGGCGGGGTATGGCCTCAATGGCCAGTTGCTGCATGAGATCTTCAACGCCCTCTTTCTGTGGATTGTTGATGTTCTCGAGGATGGTGTTAGCCAAATATTTGCGGGACTCAGCTTTGGCTTTGTCACGGTCTGCCAGCTTCAAGGCCTGGTACTTTTTGATGTCCGCCTCATTCCCGGCTTTCTCAGCCTCCTTCATTTCCTTCTCGTAGCCAGTGTTGGTCTTGTTGACGATGGCTTTGCAGATTTCACCGACCGCACCCAAGCTGGCCCGGTTTTCAGGAAATTTCTCCCGGAACTTCTCATACATCTTCTTGACGTCGGACCAGCGCCCGAGTGCTTTCATCAGCGGAGCGCCAGTGGTCAGGCTATACTCCGCCACCAGTTCGGACTGTGCCAGTTCGATCGCCTTCAGGTAATGGTCCGCCGCGCGTTCCTCGTTCTCACCGGGCTTGAGTTTGAGCGCCTCGACCTCTGCTGCGGTCATTTCTTTATATGAATCCGCGATCAGCGAGGTGGCGTCAGCTGCGGAGGAAGTGCCGGGGTGCGCTGCGATCAGGTCCTCGCACTCTTTGATTACCGCCTGGAAATCAGGCTTCTTTTTTATTTTCCCGCCTTTCCGGGAGCGCATGTCCCCCATCATCATCGCACAAAGCCGATATTTGGCGTCTGCCAGATAGTTCCCGGAAGGATACTTGGCGATGTATTTTCCCAGTTCAGTCTGGCCTTCGTCATATTTGTTTTTGAAAAAGGGAACCAGCGCGCGCATGTATTCGACGCCTTCGCGGGAGGCGTCATCCTGCGGAGCAGCGCTCAGATACTTGTCGGCACTGTCTCTGGCCTTGTCGAACTCATACTGCTCAAGGTAGTTTTGAACCTGGATGGCGAGGAAGCTGAATCGGTTAGGGGAATTCTTGATGAGGTCCATGACCTCATCATAAACGAGGTTGATTTTTGCCGCGTCCTTACCGCGCGTGACCACCGAGATCAGCATGTCTGCGACTTGGCTGGCCTCACTGTTGTCAGGGAATTCCTTGAGAAATTTCCGGCAGATTTTGTCGGTCGCGTCCGCCATTTTCAGGCCATCTTCGGAGAGGTCCTTGGGCGTCAAGTTGTAGTAGCAATAGGCTAGGGCAAAGCCGACGGCGGCCTTGTCCTCGAACTGGGGAAAGTTGTTTTCGACGTAGTGGAAGGCGATCCTTGCTTCCCACCAGCGTTCCAGTTGGACAAAACAGCGGCCAATGCGATAGAACAGCACCGCGTCGTAGTTGGCCTCTTTTTCGAGGCTTTCAATCATCAGGCCGGCCTGCTTTTCATAGAGCCGTGCCCGGTCCAGTTTTTGCTGGTTTTCTGCCGCGTTCAAGGTGCCCGGAGTCACCCGCAGGGACAATGAGGCGATCCCGCGTTTATAGTCTTCCCGCAGGTCCTTGAGGGTGTCCAGCACCTCCTTTTTCTTGCGCAGGTTTTGGTAGGCTTGCAGCGCTTTATCAAATTTCCCGTCAGACATGAGGCCGTCCGCCAGCTTCAGCGCGGCGGCGTTCATCTCGGCAACCATCGGACGGTTGCCTGGTGCACGCTTCATTTTGTCCAGCAGCGCTACGCCTTTCTCAGCATTCCCTTCATCGTAGAGACTTACAAGGGCCAGACCCAGACGCACATCGACGGAGGTCTTGATGCCTGTGGCTAGGGCCGTCTCCAGCAGCACGATGCCTCGGTTTTTGTCCTGATTTTCCTTGAAACAGTCGGTCATCTCCAAGAGCACATCCTCACGCATGGCCGGCACACTCTTGAGCGGCTCATATTTTTTGATGGCATCACTCCAGTTTTTCTGGGCCTTCTTGATCCGGGCCAGCCCGAGATTCACCCAATTGATGTTAGGCCCTGTGGGAAACTTTTGCGTGTATTCTGTGAGGATCCGCGTGGCTTCCTCGTAATTAGGAATATTGAAAAGGCAGGCTCCTAGGGTGAAGTAGAGAGGCTCCAGTTTGGCGAGGTCTGCTCCATTGGTTTTCTTCGCCAGTTCCAACAACCCGTTGAAGTTGGCTGCGGCATTCAACCAGTCTCCTTTGTTGTACGCTTCATTGCCCGCGGTGGCTACTGCTTCAGGGTTGCTGGTGTCGACCTTGGGCAGCGCGCCAGGCTTGGCATCCGCGGCGGCAGGGTCCGCTGGTTTGTCTGCCGGTTTATCCGCAGGCTTCGGGTCCGGCTTGGGATCCTGGGCGCCCGCAGCCGTGATGAACGCAAAAACGCCGACGGGCAGAGTCAGACAGAGTTTAGCAATTAGTCGGGAATTCACAGCGGTGAGAAATTTAAAATGAGAAATTTGGTTTCTGCGGGAGGCCCGGGTTTATAGGGTTGGCACCTAGTTTGCAATGAGAATCTGCCGGATGAACATGAATGATGTGTCGGAAGCAGCCGGCCCTCTTGACGAGCCGCCTGCTTTCCGGGCTGTGAACGTCTACCGCGATGGCTTTCCTGGGGCGTTTTTGTGACATTGCATCATGTGGTCGAAATGCAGAAAGTGCGTAAAACTCTCATGGATATGCCTGCTTACGATAATCATTGTAGCTGGAGTCTGCAGGAGCGTAAGCACTGCGTACTATTCATGAGCAAAGGCGAAGTGGCCCGTCATCGCGGCGACGAAGACCACCCCATTGCCAGCACACTCTTGCATCACAGTGCGGTCACACCACCGGCGAAGGGGAGTGACTGCGGCAAAAAGCTTTGCTGAAACAGAAGATTGCTACATCCTTCGGGCGTCGGGCAGCGGAGCAGTGTGTGCCCAGTCATTCACTTTATGCACTTATGAAAACATCCATCCTCGCCATCGCCGCCCTGACACTCACTGCCGCCGGCTCCCGCGCGCAGTTGTTCCAAAACCTCAACAGTCTCGCCGATCGTGTGCCGGTCGGCAGCGCGCAGACAGTGCCCGGCGGAGATTTCCGCAGTGACGGTCCCAAGTGGCTCTGCGCGGGCGACTTCGATGCGGACGGCCACGCCGACATGGCCACCACCCACATCAACGGAGAACTCAGCATCGTGTGGGGCGATGGCACGAAACACTTCACCGCGCCGCAGGTATTGCAGAGCGGCCTGTTCACCCTGCGCGGCATCGTCTGCCGGGACTTCAACGGCGATGGACGCCCGGACCTCGTCGCCGCCGCGCCGCTGGAGGGAAAGCTGGCGCACTGGCGGAATCTGGGCGGACGGGCCTTCGCGGCGGTCAGCACGGTGGATACCTTTTTCGGCGCGCGGAATCTGACGGTGGGCGATTTCAATGGCGACGGCATCTCTGACATCGTCGTCGCCGGGCCGGACATGCCGCAGCTTGCGCCCCCGCCGGCACCCGTCGGCGTCCCTATTCCGCCCCCGCCGCCGGTCACGGGCAATCATGGCCTCATCCAGCTCCAGGGATCGGCGTCCGGCACATTCACGAAGGTCGCGACGGTCACAGCGGTGGCGACCGCGGCCAATCCCGGCTATCCCTACCGTCCGCTCTACACCGTGCGCACTTTCCGCCCCGCCGGTCAGACCGCTGACTGGGTGGCTGTCACCCACGCCGAGAGCCGCGTGCTGTGGTACCTCAAGCCCACCGCTGGCGTGCTGGCCCTGGAAGGCACGCTGGAACTGGTGCCCGCCACTGCCGAACGCGGCCTCGGTGTGCGCGCCATCCAAATCGGCAGCGTGACGCAGCAAACCGGCGGCATGGACCTGCTCACCGCCAACTCCGAGACCGGGGCCATCGAAGTCCGCCGCCCCCGCCCTGCCGGGCAGCCAATCGGCTGGCTCGCCGCACCCTCACAAACGATCGCCGTTCCCTTCGGCCCCCGCAGCATGGAACTCTGCGACCTCAACGCCGACGGCTGGCTGGACCTCGTCGTCGCCGTGCGCAATGCGGACCGCATCATCGTCTATCGCAACAACGCCGGCACCTTCGTTCAGTCCACCCAGAGCACCACCGGACGCAGCCCGCGCGAAATGGCCGCCGCTGATTTCAATGAAGACGGCATCACGGACTTCGCGGTCGTGAACCGCCAGTCCTATGACGTCTCGATTCTGTCAGGCGCACCGCCGAACGGCGACGGCCTGGTTGCCTTTGCCGCGCTGGACCAGGTCTATTCCGTGGATGGCGAAGTCGCCGCGCTGAATGTGACGAACCTCAACGGCGACACCCGTGATGATGTTATTCAACTTCACCGCGCCTCCGGCGAAGTCAGCGTGCGCCTCAGCGGCACCCATGGCCGGCTGGTCGCTCCCACCTTCTATCCCATGGGCGAGCGGCCCAATGCCCTCGCCGTCGTGGACTATGATCACGACGGTCACAAGGATCTCGTCACCGCCAACCTCGGCGGGATCACGGGCGGAGGCTCCAGCAACTACCGCAAAGGCCTTGGCAACGGCAGCTTTGGGCCCGTCACGGAAATCAGCATCAACAACGAACTCGCGCTCTTCGGCATTGCCCCTGAGCGGGCCAGCAGACTCTACGGAATCGAATACGGCGACCTGGATAACGACGGCATCGCCGACGCCATCGCGGGCTTCATCGACTGCACGATCCTCTTCTACAAAGGCCGCGCGGACGGCAGGTTCCAGCTCGTCACCACCGGCCAGGGGCTCGATCACATCTTTATCCAATTCATCTTTGAGGCCCGCGGTTTCGCCATCGCTGACTTTGACCAGGACGGGGACAATGACATCGCCGCCATCGGCATGT
>JAYVJI010000341.1:0-3140 GCA_043769435.1 Verrucomicrobiota bacterium | reverse complement strand
CCTCCGAAAATTTTGCAGTCCGCCTGTTTTGTAGCGCTCTATGCGGGCCTGAAGGAAATCATCAGCCTGCATCACCCGGATTGCTGCGCGATCGAAAGTACAATTTATGTGCAGAATTTCAAGACAGCCATCGCTCTGGGGGCCGCCCGGGCGGCCTGCCTGATGGCCCCAGCGGAGAGCGGGCTGGAGATTTGTGAATACCCGCCGCGGCGGGTCAAGCAGGCCGTGGTGGGCCGCGGGGCTGCGGATAAGGCCCAGGTCGCCTTCATGGTGCGGGCCCTACTGAAGCTGACGGAAACTCCGACGCATGATGCTGCGGATGCCCTGGCCGTAGGCATCGCGCACCTGGAGGCTGCCGCCCCGGGGAGCCCGTGGCAGCGGGAACGTGACCGCGTCTGAAGACTCTGCAATTTTCCGCTTGGACGCGGCCGCCGGGTGTGGTGAAAACCGTATGCCTGTTCCTGTTTGCCTGGCCGTTGCTGCCCATCCGGATGATATCGAATTCTGGATGGCCGGCACTATGTTGCTCCTGCGGCAGGCCGGTTGGGAAATTCACTGTTTGAACCTTTCGTCCGGGTCGCTCGGGAGCACCGTGATGACAGTTGCGCAAACGAAAGCGGCCCGGCGGAGGGAGGCGCAGGATGCTGCTAAAATCATGGGGGCCGCATGGCATCCGCCGTTTTCCAATGACATGGAAATACTCTACTCGCAGCCTGCCATCAAAAAAGTAGCCGCAGTCATGAGGGAGGCTGGGCCTTCCATCGTCCTCACACATCCTCCCCAGGACTATATGGAAGATCACACCGAGACCTGCCGCATCGCCGTCAGCGCGGCCTTCACGATGGGGATACCAAACTACGTTTCCTCACCGCAACGCCTCCCCGTGCCGCATCCGGTGACCATCTATCACTGCATGCCGCATACACTGTGCGATCCGCTAGGGCGACGGGTCTCGCCGGAGGCCTGGGTGGATACCACAGAGGTCATAGATACCAAGACCCGTGCCCTTGCTGCTCATACCAGCCAAAAGGAATGGCTGGATGCTACTCAGGGTATGGATTCCTACACCGCAACTATGCAGGGATATTCCCTGGAGCTGGGCAGGGAATCAAGGAATTTCCGGCATGCAGAAGGGTGGAGACGTCACCTGCACGCCGGTTTTTGTCCCGCAGGCAGCGATCCTCTGGCTGACGTCCTGGGGAAGAGGTATTTATTGAATCCGCATTACGGTGCCTCTGTAATTCGGTGAGCAAGTGGAGCAGGTCCAACGCGCCGGCGCATTACTTCACCACGGGCCACTTGAAGGTGCTGGTGATAGGGATGTGTCTGCCGGATGCCTGCGACTCGCGCGCGGCGGTGATGATCTCTACGACGTGCAGTGCGTGCCCGGCCGTGACCAGCGGTTCCTTGCCGGTAGATAGACACTCCGCAGCGAGCGACGCCCCGTTTTGCCAGACGTAGTCGTGGGGCTCACCGGCGTAGCGCTTGTAGGCTGGCTCCGCTTCCGTGCTGAGGTCTACGCCATGCGGCCCCCAATCATAGCCCGCGAGTTTCATCACTCCTTTGCGGCCAGTGACGGTGAGTGTGTGATGATCCTGCCCGGCGTAGTCGTGGTCTTTCGGATTGAAGAAATTAAAGCTGCTCTCGACGTGGGAAATCACGCCGCCCTCGTGCTTCATACTCACCACGGCGGTGTCCTCTTCGTCCACAACGATCCCGCCCTTCCCTTCGATGTAGCGGTTGGCTGTGATGATGCTGGTCATCGCACTAACTGATTTTGCAGGGCCGAAAAGGCCGGTCATGTAGGTGAGTTGATACACGCCAAGGTCCGGCATTGAGCCGCCGCCTTTTTCGTAAAAGAACGAGGACCAGCCAGGCCCGAGGTGGCCGTAGCTGGCGTGGGCCGTGGCCACGCGGCCCAGCTTTCCCTCCGCTAGGGCGCGCGCCATGAAGGCGAATTGCGGGCTCTCCACCACGGTAGGCGCGCCCCACAGCCGCAGCTTTTTTTCAAGCGAAAGGCGGAGCAGTTCCTGACCGGCGGCCAGCGAATTGGCGATGGGTTTTTCGCTCCAGACGTGTTTGCCCGCTTCGATGGCCTGACGGTTCAGGTGCTCGTGCTCCTGCATGTTGGTGAGGTTCACGAGGAGATCAAAGGGCGCGCCTGCGAGCATGGCATCAATGTGCGGGTAGTGATTCGGCACGCCAAACTTTATTGCCTGCTGGCTGGCGCGCTCCGGTTTGATGTCGGCTGCACTAATGATTTCCACAAAGGGACTCGCCTTCAGATGCGGGAAATACATGCGCGACACGCTGCCGCAGCCGATGATTCCGACGCGGATGCGCCTGGCCGCATCCGCAGCGGGCGCGGGGATGACGCTGGCTGCAAGTGCTGAACCCGCGAGCAAAGTGGTTTTCGCGAATGCACGGCGGGTGGGCGAGGTGGATGACGTCATGGTAATGGTCGGAATGAGAGGCGCTGTAGTGGGCATTGCTGCTGAGCATCAGCTGTGTCAGTATACAAGGTCAGTAGATGCAGTGCCCCGTGCAGTGCCGTTTTTTGTCGGTTATGCAATACAGTTTTGGAGCGTGATAGCGGGGCTTCCCTTTTTCACCCACTGCCTTGCCAGAGGCGGGGCCGCCGGTGGCCAAAACCCGTAACACTTTCCTGCGGATGAAAAGCAATAACGACGCTGCAAGATTCTGCAGCGGCTTCGCGATAGCGCAGTGAACGTTCATTCTACCGCTATGAAAAACATCCGCACTCTGCTCTTCTTTTTACCGCTGCTGCTCACATCTGGTGCCTTTGCTCAGGTGCTCCAGCCGGCGCAAATCACGATCACTTCCACGTTCACAAATCCCGCCGGGGCGGTGAAGTCGCGGCTGGAGAATGCGTCGGGTCCGGGCATCGGGAATGCCCAGGCCGAGGGCCGCACGACGGAGGCGGTGCCGCGCACGGCTACCAGCAATGTGCCCAGCAGCCTGACGGATACTTCCGCCACGGTACCGCTCACGGTGGATGCCGCCGGCTCACCACAGTGGCAGGTGTTTTCCACGCTCTCGCTCAGTGGAAATGGGGAGTTGTTTTATTTTGGGCCGTCGGGAATCATCAGTACCGCACCCGGGGGCAGTTATTCCCACAC
>JAYVJI010000340.1:0-7167 GCA_043769435.1 Verrucomicrobiota bacterium | reverse complement strand
CACTTCTCGCCTCACAAGTCAGGCTCGTCCCTCGCGCTCCGCACCCCGCCGCGGCCCGTGGTTGCAGGTGCTCGTTCCTCGCAGGCCGCCCCCCCGGCCTTCGCTCCGCTCCCCTTCCACCACCGGCCCCGGCCCGCCCCCTCGTTCACAAAGCTCAAAGCTCCGCGCTCCGGCGTCGAGAATGGGAAAAGAAAGGCCTGTCCTTTATCCTAAAAACGAATGGGAAAAGAAAGGCCTGTCCCTTTATCCTAAAAACGTGAAGGGAAAAGAAAGGCCTGTCCCTTTATCCCACGCCGGGCGGCATCTCCGCTGCGATGCGCATGGTCAGAGCCTGGTCCTGTCCGCCCGCATTGTGCAGCAGGCGACTGCGGAAAGCGTCCAGCTCTGTGCTGGCGGGCTGCGCTTTCAGCCAGTCCCACATTTTGCTGAGCTGGCCGATGGAGCCGTTGATCATGGCGCTGTCTATGGCGGGCAGGAGCGCGGCGAGTGTGTTGTCGCCGGCGTGTTTGGACAGGAAACCTGCGGGGTCTTCATTCAGGCGCTTCGTCACGGCTTTGGCCAGGCCCATCCAGTCGTCACGCTCCAGCTTGTCGCGATGGGCGCTCGCCCATGCTACGGCGGCGTCGAAGTCAGTCTCGGCGGCTACTTTCAACATGCGGGCTGTGGTGGTCGCGGCGAAGTGGTTGTCACTGCCACCCGGCGGCACGATGCCGGCCTGGTCGAGCGCCGCCGCGGGATTCACCGAGGCCACGCCGATCAAGGCACCGCGCAGGATTTCATCGCGGTCCACGCCGTCGGGCAGGCTTTTCACCCATGCTGCCGCGGCGGCGAAATCCGAGCATGCCCACTGGCAGGCCACGCCGGCCAGCGCCTGTTCGCGGCTGCCCGTCGTCATGGCCTCGGCAGCGGCGCGGGCTCCGGCGAGGTCTTTCGCGGCGAGGGTGGCAAAGGCGTCGCGCACTTCGGTGTCCCAGTAGGGTGTCTCGGATGGGGTGATAAGCGCGGCCAGCGCCGGGACGTGCTCCGGGGCGACTTTCGCGATGTCTGTTATAAAGGTTTTCGCCAGCCTGTCCTTCTTGTCGCCACTGGACAGGAGGCCCGCCACCGCCGCCTGCGGATCGCGCGCCAGCCACTCGCGGAACATCTGCTCGCGCAGCGCGGGGTCTTTGTCCGCCACGAACGCGAAGCCGCCCGCTCCATCCAACTGCGCCCACTCTGCGAACAGCGCCGCACGAAAAGCCCGGCGGCGGAAGTCGTCCTTCATGCTCTGGATCGCCGCATAAATCGCGGGCATGGCCGCCGCGTCGTTGCCGTGCTCGTCGTGCAGCCTGCGCCACTCGGCGAACATCTCGCTGCCCTCGAATTTCGGTTCCAGCTTCTTTGGCGCGTGCGCGACGACAACAGGCACAGCCGGCGGAGGCGAGGGCGACTGCGTGCCGAAATGAACCGCATAGCCCAGCGGCAGACAAGCCGCGGCGACGAGCGCGGCGGTGGTGAGGAAGAGTTTCGATGTCGTCATGGCAGTCGCAATGGGAGCCGCAGTGGAACCCGTGGCAGCCGCTCCCGTGGCAGCCGCCGAGGCAAAGACACCGCTCGCGATCACCGCCGGAGCAGTGAGCGCTCCGATGGCTGCCGCGATGGTCATCGTGAAAATCGTCGCTGCGCGGGGCCGTGTCAGCACGCTCTCCACCACGCCAGAAAAACGCGCGCGCAGCATTTCACGGCCGCGCGAGAGCCGCTGCTTCACCGCGTCCTCGCTGAGCTGCAGGGCATCCGCCACGGCGCGCACGGACTGCTCCTGACGGTAGAAAAGCACCAGCGGCATCCTGTATTTCTCCGGCAGATCCCCCAGCGCGCCCTCCACCAGCCGCGCCTCCTCACTGATTGCCGTCACCTCATCCGGCAGCGCTGCCGTGTCCGCGATTTCCTCCGCTTCGGAAAAATCTGCCAACGGCTTGCGCCGACGCAACTGGCCCAGCGCGGCATTCCGCGCGATCTGCGCCAGCCAGCTCCGCAATTTATCAGGCTCGCGCAGTTCCTGGATCTTCCGCCACGCCGTGAGGAAGGCCTCCTGCGCCACATCCTCGCTGGCCGCGAAATCATGCATCACCCCCAGCGCCACGCCGCACACCATCGCCTGATGCCGCGCCACGATCTCCACAAACGCCCGCTTCTCCCCGCGCTGCGCCGCACGGGCGAGATCGGCATCGGAGGGTGGACTGGAACGGGTCGTGGACATCGGAGAAAAGCGGCACATAACCATGCGTCCGCACTCAGGGGATGCCACCACGGAGCCGGAGGTGACAAAAAAATATTCTTCAGGCGAGGGCTCTCCGCGCTGACCGATCCGGCCTCCTGCGCCTTTTCACCAGCTTTCCTGCTCATTCGGGGACCGTGAGGCCGTGCTTCTGAAAATAGGCGGCGGCCTCGTCCGGGGCCTTGGCGTGCCAGGTTTTCCAGAGCTGGCGAAGGGTGGTGGTGCGCTGGGCGGGATCGGTGATGGTGCTGGCCCAGTCCACGGCGGAGGGGGGCTCGGTGGACGCGACCTCAGTGGCAAAGGCAACGATGGCGGTGTCTCGCTGCGGGCCGGCGGGCTGGGTCTTCATCCAGTTGGCCGCGCCGTTGAAATCGGCTTTCGTCCAGGTGCGGATGAATGTGGAAAATGGCTCGGGATCATCACTGCGGCGGTTTTCCAGCAGCCAGTTTGCCCTAGCCGCAGTCTCTGGGCCGATGCCCGTGGCGGCGATGCTGGCGGCGGCGGCATCGCGCATCCGAGGCGATAACTTTGCGGCATCAAGGGCGGCACGGCTGGCCTCAAAACCCGCGTATTCGCCCAAGGCTTTGGCGAAATTTTGAAACGTCAGGATTTTCTGATCCTCCGCCTGATCACCGCCGGCGATGCGCTCGAGTGCGGAGCGGCGCTGATCAGCGGTTTTCAGAGCGGAGGCCATGCTGCTCACGGACTGGCGCTGCTCTTCGTGGCTGAGCCCAATCAGTCCATCCAGTGCGCCGATGGGATCCGCAGAAGCCCGGGCTGCCGCGACATCGTATCTCAGAGCTTTGACGATGCCGCCTGCTTCGTATCTCACGGAGCCCGTCTCGTATCCGGCCAGGCTGCCATCCTTCATGGAGGATTCGATCCAGGCTGTCGCAGCGGCGGCGTCCTGGGTCGCCCAGACTTTGATGATGCTGCGGAGAATGTGCGGATGATCGACGATCTTTACGCTCTGAGCGATGGCCCATGCGGGATCAGTCTCCGCGAGGCGGAGCAGGAGTGGCTGGCTGGTTTCATTCTTGATGTCAGTAGGAAGGGCCGAACTCATCAGGTTTTCGTAGGCCTGCTTCAGCAGCGCCGGCGGAGCGGTGGTGATCTGTCCCATGATCGCCATGGCCCTCTGCTCAAGGTCGCCCGTCGAAGCCGGGGAGGCCGGGGCCTTGTTTCTGGCGTCGCGGATCAATGGGACGAGCGCGATGAAGTCTGCGACCAGCTTGTCAGGATCAAATGTTGCGCCCTGTGGCTGCTGCGGGGAGTCGGCAGCAGACGCCGCAGTGCGTGCCGCCGGGGCTGGCATCTGCGCCTTCTGTTCTTTGAGCCTGGCAAGCTCGGCGCGCAGGCTGGTCTCGGCGTCCAGAATCTGTGTTCGCTGCCACCATTGGAAAAGTGTGGCGGCACCAGCCAGCAGCAGGAACAGAGCGAGGTGGCGACGGTTCATGGTTTGGAGACAGGGGCTGGTGCTTTGCGGTAGGACGATTCGATCGTTATAGTCCGGCCATCTTTTGACCACTGGAGTTCACCAAGTTCACGCAGGGCGCGGTCGCGTTCCTCACCTGCGGGCATGGCCTCGGCCAGGGGCATGGCTTCTTTGAAATGAGCCTTTCCGGTCCTTCCGAGCACGCTGACGAAGGCACGGGTCAGCATCGGATCGGGCGGGGACTGGCCTGCGGTTTCCTGCCGATAGGCCTCCATGGCGTGGGCGAGATCATAGCGTCCCAGTCCCGCTAGGAATATGCCGACGGCCTCTTCGGTCTGGCCTTGCGGCACCTCTTGGCGCAGCCATGCGGACTGGCCTTTTACTATCGTCCAGTCAGGTTTGCCGTCGTCCTTCAGGGAGATGGATGTAGCCACCTCCGCCAGGAGGGAGCGTTTGGTTTCATCATTCACATCAATGGACCTCGCCATCTGGGCTGCGCCAGCGGGGTCGGTGTCGGCCAGATGTCTCATGGCACCGGCGATGGCCGAGGGCTGATGGCCGGGAGGGAGAAGTTTGGCCAGCCGGAGGACAAGCGCTGGATCCAGAGTCTTCACGGCAAGACTGAGGCCGTTCGCCGCGTCCTGCGGGGCAACAGTCGGAATGACCTTTTCCGCGAGATCAGGACGCGAACGCAACAGTCCAGCGATGCGATGCTGCTGCAGGGTGCTCTCCAGGCTCATGACGTTAGAAAGCCGCTTGGTTTCGAACGCACCGTCCGCCTTGGCCTTCGCGAACCACGCTTCCGCCGCCTCCGGGTCCTTGGAGACCCAGAGTCCCATGGCCGCGCCAGCCTGGAAATTGAGATTCAAATTGTCCTCATTCGTGGCCGCCGCGGACATCCGCACAGCGATCTGGACCGCTGTGGAGGGTGCTTTCAGCGTGAGCTGCGAGAGGAGCGCGGTGATCAGTCCCATGCGCTTTGCGGGCGGCAGACTCATCTTTTCCGCCTCTGCCATCAATCGCTCCACGGCAGCGGCATCGAGGGAGCCGATTGTATTTCGGATGCTGAGCATTTTCGTCATTTCGGCGGTGCTGGTGGGTTCTCTTTTACTCAAGAGTTCGGCCCACTCGGCCAGGTCGATGTTGTCAGGCACGGCTGATTTGGTGGAGACTGCGGCCGGAGCGGACCCGTCCCCTGCTCGTGCGATGCGGGCCGTTTCCGATGCCTGCGCGGGCGCGGTGCGCTGAGCTTCCAGTGAGTTTGTCAGGACTGCGAGGCGGTCGCGGGCTTCAGCGTTGCTGCGGTATTGCAGGCCCAGCGGGATGAGCGCCGCGAGCACGATCCCGGCGGCGATGGCGGTTTGTTTGATTTTCATAAGGTAGAGACTGTGAAGTGTGAGTGTTTTCCAGGTGAGGCTAGAGGCGGCAGCGAGTGGCGAGGCCCCCAGCGCGGCAGTGATGGCGGCAGGTGCGCTCTGGGTGAGGGTGGCATTCAGACCGCCGGAAATGACGGCCACGGGGACCACCACGCCCTTCCCGGCAAAGATGCGCCGCAGTTGTTCCACCGCCCGCGATCCCCGTTTCCTCCATGCGGCGGGCTCTCCGCCTAGTCGCGCGGACATTTGCTCGAACGTCCAGCCGTCCACATATTTCATGAGCAGCACCCGGCGGTCGGACTCGGGCAGATCATTCAGCGCCGCATCCAAGAGGGGTGCCACACGGGCCCATGGATCGGGGTCGTTGTCGGGCGGAATATAGGCTTTCATACGTGCGCAGTGCCGTCGCTCCCGGCGGAGGAGTTGGCTGGCCTCAAAACAAGCGGTGCGGTGCAGCCAGGGAGCCAGACTCGGCGTCGCATGGACGCCTGCGGCCTTCCTGGCCAGGATAGACAGGGTGTTCTGCGCGGCTTCCTGAGCCAGCTCCGGACTCCCCGTCTGCCGCAGTCCAGCGTGATACAGCAGCCCCGCATAACGCCGTGCCAACACCCCGAAGGCTTCCTCAGAACCATCGTGCACCCATGCGTTCAGCAGGGAGGTATCATCGGGCATGATCATCGCTGTGGATGGGATTTCCGGCGGCGGCGCTGCAGGCCCAGCAGTGCGGCGGCAGCCAATCCGCTAGTCGAAGGCTCCGGGACTCGCTCCACGGAAATGGAAAGATCATCGAGCAACATGCTGGACTCACTGTTGAAGGAGAATGCCAGCGGAATGCCGCTATGGGCGGCGTGCTCCGCGCCAACGGTGAACGTCAGAGTGAAGGGCTGCCATGCGGAGCCAACCACATCTCTGACATGCTGGGAGTCCACCTCCGAATAGCCGAAAGGAAACAAGGGATCGGTGCTAAGGCTCGCGAGCGCGAAGCGAATATCTGTCCCTGCCCCCATGCCTTCGACGATCCAACCGGAGACCGTGAAGACATCCCCAACGCCCAGCAGCCAGGCAGCGCCGTCCGTTGATCGGATCGGGACATGAGCGTTGTTTTCGTCGCTCACATGCAGCACGAGATTTCCGCTGTGGGCGGTGGTGGTCGTAAATCCGAGAACGCCAGCACCCGAAGGATTGAATATGCCGATGTTCTGATAGGCGGCAGTGCCGTCCCGAAACCAACCCGGCACTCTGGTCCGAGCCCAATCTGCAGGATCAGTGGCCAGCGGATTCCCATCGCCGTCGCCGTCAATACTGCCTCCCTGATCCTCGAAACCTGGATTCGGAATGACCAGATGGATGGTGGCAGCCCGGCAATGGCAGACTGTGCCTGGCACGATGAAGACAGCTGCAATGCTGAGTAATAATTTCTGTGTGGTCTGCATAGCGTCCTGTTTGGTTTGGGTGGAACGGTGTGTTTGCTATAAAACGTCCGCCGGGGGGAAAGTGTGACCAGGTTTTTCCCAAGGAAGGGGGGCGATGGATTTTCGAATAGGCATTCACCCCGGATGGGAAAGGCGTTAAAGGCTTTGGTGCAGTTCTTGAGCTACCCACCAAGCCTCATGGTCGCCGTGGTCGCCATGGTCACTACGCCGGTCGCGCTGCGCCGCAGTTCCAGCATTCGGTGAACTGGCCTTCAAGCTGTTCGCTGCATTGAGCGCAGCACCAATGTTGATGCGCGTAGGTGCGCGCAGCATCGCCTTGCAGGAATTGCCGCACCAGTGCATCGGCGTGTTCGTGTTCGTCATCTTTGACGACCCACACTTTGCAAATGTCGGCAGGCAACTCGCCAATGCCGCCGGTGAGAAATTCGCCGCGTACGATAGTATGCACGCCGTGTGATTCGAGATAGCCGCGTATCAGGTGCGCTTCGGC
Organism: Verrucomicrobiota bacterium; assembly: GCA_043769435.1. GTDB lineage: Bacteria > Verrucomicrobiota > Verrucomicrobiia > Verrucomicrobiales > V1-33 > JAYVJI01. The sequence continues at coordinate 176 of JAYVJI010000340.1, read as the reverse complement.
GGCGTGGCGTGCGGTGTGCAGTGGTTTCATGGCGCTATCTTATCCCTGGCGGCGTGGGGTGGCGTGTTCCCGCATGTTAAAATTTACGCTTTTCAGGGGCGCGTATGAACAAGGTTTTACAGATAGGCATACTCGAAGGCGATGATATCGGCCTGGAGGTGGTGCCCGAAACCATC
>JAYVJI010000339.1:0-7952 GCA_043769435.1 Verrucomicrobiota bacterium | reverse complement strand
CCAGCGATCTCCCAGCAGCTCCGCCTGAAGGATCGCCGGACGGCTTCCCGCCGCCTTTCTGCCGAATAACAACTGCTGACCCGAGCCCGCTGGCGATTTTCCCAAAACCATACTCGAAATCCCAAATGCTCCCAATCCCCCTGCTTCACTCCGCCACCCCATGGGTTGTTTGAAAAACGTCGTGAGGACATTTTGCCCGGGCGTGGGGATCGCATCAGAAGTCACCACCAAGTCCTCAGCGTTCAGCCCATCAAATTGCCCTACCACCATCATCCAGCGGCTCAATCCGGTGCCGTTAGGTGCGGTAAGCATTGCTAATCGGGTGACGGGCTGGAATTGGGAAAAATCAGCCACCGTTGGATTCGTGCCATTTTTCCATTCTACAAAATTGCTCAATCCATCATTGTCGGGATCGCCCTCGGGGCCATTGCCGGAACTACCGCTCGTGTTCAGCAACTGATACGTTAGCTCCCAAGTATCCGGCAAGCCATCCCGGTCCACATCGAAGCTTACCTCCGAGACATCCCTGATCTTGTTGCTGTTTCCGTCGTAAGTGTAGCGCTGGGCAAAACCGGTGTCTCGCTCCGTGGCGATGAGCCGGTCCTTGGCATCGTAAGACCGCCGCACCCATCCCTCGCCCCGCAGACGGCGGTAATCGCTCAATCCATCATTGTCCGGGAGACCCTCTTTGGAATTCGCGGCATTGGCAAGAAGACCGCCAAATCGACCGTCGAACTCCTCCTTATTCGTCAGACCGTCCAGATCGCGGTCTTCAAACGCATCATTTCGCAGCGGGTTCAAACTATTGAGAACCTCCCAATGATCATTCATGCCGTCACCATCAGTGTCTGCCATCATCGGATTTGTGCCATGGACGCCGATTTCGACAGTATCCGGAGTTCCATCATTATCGCCGTCAGATGACCGGGGATGGCTTCCGGCTGCAAATTCCTGCCTATTGGTCAAGCCATCACCATCGGGATCTAAACTGCCATCGACAACAGAGACCTGCGTGTTAAAACTCACTTCCCATAAATCCGGCAATAAATCTCCGTCGGTATCCCCAATAATCGGTGAGGATCCAGCCCGAAACTCCGCTAGATCGTCAAGGCCATCACTGTCTGAATCTTGATATTGAACCAAAAATGCTAGAGGCTGCTCACCGAAATAGCCATCACCAGTAGTAACAGATGATGGCGTAGACAATGCAGCACCTCTTTCTATACCGATCTTACCAACGGAACCGTCACCTGCCGGCGAGTTTTGAGAGCCGCTATCACCGAAGTTCGCTGACAGCAAGCCTGTTCCAGATATTCGGGATGTTATGAATACCCGCCCACCGGCCCCACCGCCTCCAGGTGATCTGTTAGCAGCAAAATCATAGTAGCCTAACGCATGATATAAATGGCTTTCACCAATCCCGCCATCCGCTAAAATGGCACCGCCATTAGTTATCGTCCGCGCAACGATGAGAATAGCCCCACCTCCCGATCCTCCATAACCTCCATACTCATAGTAACCCCAAGGACTGTTACCTCCGCCACTTCCGCCACCCCCGCCAAATGTCAAAAGATCGCCCGTTGAGGAAGCCGGTGAACCACCAACCCCAGGGCCAGCAACGGCAGCGTAATAGCTATAAGTAGCACCAGATTGTCCCACTTGAGAGTGCCCGCCTCCACCGCCACCGTTTCCGGATAAGTTGCCACCCGTGCTGCCGTAAGCACCTCCACCGCCGCCGCCGCCGCCGAAGTTTTCACTGGCAATTTTGGGGAGTGGAAAAGAAAATGCCGTCCGCCCTTCTCCTTGATAACCAATGAGCACTGGTCCATGTTCATTCCCCGGGGGCCGCCAACCGATTCCGCCCCGAAAGCCTTTTTCTGAGACGTCGACCTTCCCAGTGCTGGCAACGAATACATCGTTGGCTATAAATACTAGTATACCTCCACTGGTCCCATTCCATGCGGGAGCCGACAAGGTCCCAAAGACGTCCACTGAATTGTATTGAGGCACCTTGACACACTGAATCTTGGAACCGTCCGTAGGATCGTAGGTGAAGCTTAGCGGCTTCGTAATGACAATTTTTCCGGGACTAACCGAATAAACAGTAACGAACTCATTTTGGCCGGAATCCTGTTCGTTTAGTGACAATCCAGCTTGCGTTAAATGCATCAGAAAAACATCACCAATCTTTGTGTTTGGTGCGATAACTCCATGGATCTCTCTTCTGCCAGCGGGTTGCACAACACTGATCATTATGCGGTCATTATTGACATACACAGTTTGCCCAACTGGAACATTTAAGCTGCCTTCAGATTGATTTCCGACTCTAAAATTCTCAGAAGTAGTGCTCAGACCGAACTGCGCTTCCCAGACGTTTGGGAGCTGGTCAAGGTCGAGGTCGGAACCGGGAGGAGAGAGCACCGGAGGAACAAGAGACATGAGAGTTCCAATATCGATCACACCCAGCGCACGCTGGTAGATGCGGACTTCGTCGATGGCACCGTGGAAGTAGTTTACTGCTTGGTTGTCATTGCGGCTGCCGATACGCAGCACGCGGTTGGTATTACGCACAGCTCTGCCGCCCATCGAGAATGTCCCATCCAAAGTTCCTTTAATATAAATCCGGACTTGGTTTTGGGTCTGGTCGATTACGCCTACCAGATGAGACCATGTATTGAGTGGGACAGCATTGATACTCAGGGCATCCACAAACTGGCCGTAGTAACCATCAATGGTGTTTACCGGAAAGAATACGCGGCCTTCCGGGGTAATACATAGGTGAAAGTCAACTTCACCACCCCAGCCGGGTGCAGCTTTCATGACGATAGGTCTGATGGAGCCAACTCCAAATGATAGCGGCTTTACCCAGGCAGCGACCGTCATCTGACTTGACATGGGAATGCTGGGAGTCACCTCCGCGCCAGAGGAGATGCCGTCAAACTGGGCTGCGTCACCTGCTCCGGCATGTGGTCCTGTCACTGGGGTGACGGCGGTCATATTGGCAGTCAGGTTGTTACCCGAGCTATCCAGTCCAGACCCACCTTCGAAGGCAAAATGGGCTTTTAGCCCGGTCGCTATGTTTCCCTTCAAGGCCTGAACATCCGTGAGGCTCAAGGCCCGATCATACAGGCGGAATTCATCCATGAGGCCTTGGTAACGTTGGGTGCCGACACGGTTCATGCCGAGGCTGAGGTCAGTGGGCGTGGGGCCGGGGACATCGTCGCCTCCGGAGGACGACTTTTGATCGGCTTGGAGCGTGCCGTTGACGTAGAGCTTGAGCTGGGTGCCATCGAAGCTCATGGCGATGTGGTAGAGGGTGCCTGCCACAATGGCGGCATCTGACTGGACATGGATTTCCCCTGTATTGATCTTGTGGAAGGCGGCCCAAATCTTGTTCCCCCGCAGGTAGATGCCATAGTTTTCCCGGCCTTTCCAACCGTCCACAATCCAGTGATCCGCTGTGAAATCGCTGCCGCTGGGCACGGCGGTAGGCTGGATCCAAAGGGCAGCTGTCACATGCGGTAGGGCGATGTCGGGCTTGGCCTCCACGCACCACCACTTAAAACCAGCCCCGTCCCTCCGCCACTGGAGGAAGCATAACTGGCGCTGGCGGGAGCCGCCAAGGTGCCATGGTTGTTGTTACCCGAGGCATCCTGGAGATTGTTTTCAAAAGGATAGTGCGTGAGCAGGCCGGAGGTGATGTCCGCATGGGACAGGCCCGGAAGTAGACACAGCAACAATCCGACGAGGGCGGCTGCGCACCGAGCCCCTAAAGTGCCTCGACGAAAGCTTCCACCGTGAGGCACGCTTGCTCCACCCATCCCTTGAGTGTGCCGGGCTTGATGGGCCGGTGCATGGGCACGACCACCGTTAGACTCCCCTGCCTCATAATGCGGTGTGAGCCGGTCTGCCTGACATCCTAGAAGCCCAGCCGGCGCAGGGCCCGGACGGCTTGGTCGCCGGTGACGTCGCGGGGAATCATCATGCCATGGCCAGCTCGGGGTCTTCCAGGAAATGGAGCTGGATACGGTCCGGGCGCGGACGGTCAAAAAAGTAGCCGTCCACGGCATCCCGTAGCATGGGATCAAGCTCGCTGAAGTCATCGCCTTGGGTGGTGATGCCTCCGCCGGCGGGGTCATCCCAACGGGCCACGTAGCCGCCCGTCTCATGACACGGGGTGATAGTGAATGCGATTTTGGACATGAGTTTAAAGTTGATGTCGGAAGGAATTGGTCAAGAGAAATGGGGGCTGCCTCGGAGAAATAGGAGAAATAGGGGGAAGAATCCGCTGAGTGCGTTCCACATCCCCCGGAGGACAACTGGGCCACGGGTTTTTGAAGTTGAAAGCAGGGGTCAGCAGCGTAGGGTCGTTTCATGCACTCCGTAACTCTTGAATATGCCCAAGCCCATTTGGCCGAACTCCTTGTCGAGGTCTCCGACGGTGAAGAAATCGTTATTGAACGCGATAGCCTGCCTCTGGCACGGCTAGTAGCGGAGCGTGGTTCCCTTGTATCATCAGGTCCGGCGGTTGGAAGTGGATGGCCGCTGCTCGGAAAATACGAGGGACAGGGCTGGATGGCTCCTGATTTTAATGATATTCCTGAGGCATTTGATGAATATGTGAAATGAGGACTTTGATTGATACGCAATGTTTCTACTGGGGGCTGTGCGACAGAGCCAGTTTGAGCGTCCGGGCCGAAATGGCCATGGGCGACCCGCTGAGAACCAAAACGCTCAGTGTGGCCGTATTCTGGGAAATGACGATCAAAGCAGCACTGGGAAAGCTCACGCTGCCGAAGCCTCCTGAAGTGCTGTGGCACGAGGCAGAGACTACTGGTGCGGAGGTGCTCGGCATTCGGCCCCAACATTTGACAAGACTCGCTATTTTGCCGCCGCACCACAAAGACCCATTCGACAGACTGATGATCGCCCAAGCCCTGGCAGAGAGCTGGGAGGTGATCAGTAGTGATAGCCAGTGGGATGCCTATGGCGTGACGCGGATCTGGTGAGGGAATGTGGCCCTGCTGTTCGCAGCAGGGTTTGGTAGGCTTCGCGGCGTCGGCACTCGGTGCCAGAGGTCCGGATCCGGCTGGGGACAGCCGGACCACGTTGGTGCGGCCCGTGGCGGCTTTTGGTGAGCTGAATGATGCGCTGGTTTTCATGGGCTTGAAAATGGAAGTGTTCATGAAATCCAAGGTTAAGGCTTATTGGGAATGTTTAGGCTCTGGCCGGCGGTGATCCGGTTGGCATTGGTGATCTGCGGATTCAGTCGCAGGAGGGTGGCCACATCCGTTTGGTATTTCTGGGCCAGCTTGGAGAGGGTATCTCCCGCCATGATGGTGGTGGTGCCGGGCTTGGAGGTGACGCCGGTGTTCTGCGATTGGCCGCCGGAGGGGCCTCCCTTGTTGCCGGAGGGGGGGGTGTTTTGTTGCGTTGGCTGTTGGGGAGTGACGGTTGTCTTTTGATTTCCGTTTTGGGCGTAGTTTGCGGCGGAGGACGCGTTCCCAGATAGGTTAGAAATCACCTTGTCTGTTGAGGCAGTTGCGGTTTTTAAAACATCTTTTACGATGCCATTTCGAAAATTTGACCCTCTAAACCCTCCAAGTAAAGTCGTCGATTTAACTCCCGGGATACTACCAAGATAATTTTGTCCTTTGTTGCCTATTTTCGGTATCGAACTATCAAACAATTTATCTTCAGCATACCCGACGGTGGCTCCTATAATTGCCGAATCTAAAGCATTTTGCCAATTATAGCTTTCACCTTTTTCCAAAGCACTGATGTAATCATCGTAAACGCTTCCTGCTGCAGATCCCGACAGTGGATTGAGTGCCCCGACAGCACCGCCAACGATGCCGGAAGCCGTCCCATGCAATATTTGGTCTGATTCAAAGCTTCCTCCCGAAGCCCATGAAGCAGTCTGCTTTACTACTGACGAGACGCCTCCTTTCACCCCTCCTACCACAGCCGCTACAATTGCATGTGCTAACTGACCGTCTGCATCAGCAAAGCGAACGGGGTTCCCATTTGCATACCCATATGCCTCCGGCTTCCACCCCGGTCCGATATTCTTCACCGGATCGACGCTAAGAAAAACGCCAGGATCGGCGAGGTAATATCTGGCCCGCATGAAGTAGAGGCCGGGGACGAGAGGCTCGGCCATGACGCCTTGGGAACCGACGAAGCGGTAGGGGTTGGGATCCGGCGTGCCTGCGGGATGGGTGGAACCGAGGAGTTCGCCGTAATCAGAATAGGCGTATTGGGTGACGGTGGCTTTGGCTTGGTCGGTGAGGCGGACGACATTGCCGGAGGAGTCGCTATGGTAGCAGATGAAATTGGCTGGAGTGGCGGATTGATTTTCACCGCGAGGTCTGGGCCGTGGATGTAGAGGGCGGTGAGAGTGCCGGTGCTGGTGGTATCTGCCAGAATGCGCTCCATGCCGCCGAAGAGACTGAGGATGTAGCGGGTCTCTACGGTGACGGCCGGGCCGGTGGCAGGAGTGGTGGTTTGGCGTTTGGAAATGCGGCGGCCGAGGGCATCGTAGCGATTTGAAATTTGGGAGGCCGGACTGGAACCCGGAACTCCGGCTGGCGGCGTGAAGGCGATGCTGGTGGTGCGGTGATCCTCGTCATACGTGAGGGCGAGCGAGCCGGTGGCGGGGGAGCTGGCTCGGGAGAGATTGAAGGAAGGGGAACCGTCGGGCTTTTTGAATTCGTAGGTCCAGTTTTTCTGCCCAGTGGGGTCGGCAGCATCGGTGCGGGTCTGGAGACGACCGGCGGGGGTGTAGGCGGACGTAACATCGTGCGGGGCGGGCAGCGGCGGCACGAGGAGGCCTTTTTCCCGGGAGTCGGTCAGGTTGCCATTTTTATCATAGGCATAGGTGAGGGCGATCTGGGCGGTGCCGGTGGCGGTGTCCTGATAAGTGAGAGATTTTTGCCTGCCCGCCTCGTCCCAGGCGGCGGTGCGGGTGAGGCCGTTGGGGTAAGTCTGCCCGGTGAGGCGGCCTTCCCGGTCCCACTGGTAGGTCAGGGCGTGGTTGCCCCAGTTTGACCCGGTGAGCTGGCGGCGTAGGCGGCCCTGCACATCAAACTCCTGGGTGAGCACACGGCTGCCGGGATACGTCAGTGTGGTAAGGCGGCTGAGAGCATCGTATCCGTAACCAACGGTCTGCCCGAAGGTGTCGGTAGAACTCTGCGGACGGTCGAGGGCATCATACGGGATGGTGGTGCGGGTAGTCAGGCCGCCAGGGTCGATACGGCGAACCAGAGTGGTGTTATTATTAACGTCATAGTCATAGCGGTTTTCCCGACCAGTGGAGAAGCGGACGCACTCCACCCGCCCCACTGGATCGTAGGTGATCGTGCGGGTCACGGAGGTGGGGTCCAGTTGGGTCCTTAAACGGCCCAGTAAATCATAGGTGTAGATCCAGTCGAGGTTGTCCTGATTTCGCTCGGTGAGGCGGAGGTTCCGGGCATCGTAGGTCATGATGTAATGACCGTGGAGAGTGTCTTCGATATCGAGGATGTTGCCAACAGCATCATATGTGTAGATCCAGTTGGCCCCGGTGGGATCGGTCCACTGGCGAAGACGGCCGCGGCCATCGTAGACATGCTCGGTAGCGGCTCCGCTGGGGGCCGTGATGGTTTTGACGCGACCCGCCTCATCGTAAGTGGTGGTGCGGGTGTGGCCCAGCGGATCGATTTCAACGGCAGCACGGTTCAGGCGATCGTATTGGCGGCGGTAGATCTGGCCTTCACGATCCACGGTTTCGGTTTCGTTAGCATTGGCATCGTAGCGATGCTCGGTGATGTGCCCGGCGGGGTCGGTTTCCTTCCAAAGGCGGCCAGCCTCATCGTAGTCGCGGCGGGCGGTGAGGCTCTGCATCACCGGATTTCCCGAGGCCTGAGAAATGAGCACGGCAGGAGTGGTGGTGGTGAGCGGCTGCGAAAGCC
>JAYVJI010000338.1:0-1926 GCA_043769435.1 Verrucomicrobiota bacterium | reverse complement strand
GCGGTAAAACGTGCGGACACCGCCCGGGTCAAACTCCTCGCAGTCGATACTCAGGATGCAACAATTCGCAAACAAGACGCAGCCGCCCTCAACCAGCAGCTTCGCCTCATGCAGGAGGTAAAGGCTGGTTTGCTGGAGAAAGCACTGAGCAGCGCCGTCGGTGTGGCCGTGCCCGGAAAGACCGGATACGGTACCGGTGGTTCTGGCCAGTTTGTCATCACGCGTTCCGCGGATGGCCGCAGCCTTACAGTCACCGGCAAGGGAGCCTTCTCTGGCCCCCATGGAGCGGGCGCCACTTATGACATGGAATTCGTCGCCAGCGGCAAGCCTTTCCCGGTCGAGTCCATACTTTGTGGTGCTGACAGATTGTTCGGCGAATATCAGGCAGTTTGGGAAGTTCCTGGTAGACTTACTTATTCAATTGATCCTTATGATCAAAAGGAGAACTTCACCGAAACCTACACCACCGGCATCCGCATGGGTTGTCCTCCGGAACACACGTCCATGGGTGTCGAGGTGTGCAAAGTATGTTTTTTCATGCATCCGACAAAAGTCAGCAAGCGTGTTAGGGAGGGGTTAGACGACATTGGTGATACAGATGCAACGCTGCCCGCCTTGTTCCCCGATACCACCCGTTAATCCACCCCACGGCAATTAGCCCGATGCCACTTTAGTTCAGGCAAACCACATCCCTACATGAAATGCACCGAGGCTTGCCATATTCTCCGTGTTCCGGCGGATGCCGATTACGCAGCGATCATCAAAGCCTACACGGATCTCCGCGCCGGTCTCGCGGCGCTGCAGGCCCGCGCATCTGCGGCAGAACTTGCTTCGCAGTATGGCGCGGACATCGCCTGCCTGGATACCGCTTTTGAGGTTCTCCGCAGACAGCAGGAACGGGCCATGAACCTGCCCCTGCGGGTGGACATGCCTGCCCGTGAGGAGGCCTCCTCGACCCACACCATGCCTGCGGTCCTGGCGCAAGCCTCCGCACTGGCATTGTCCGAACACCAGACCATGCCAGCCGGGAAGACCCGCTCCCGCTTCCGCCTTTGGCTCCTCGCCGGCACGGGCTTGGGCACCGCAGCCGCGATCGCAGTTGGATTCCATCTCCATGTGCAGGTGGATCAGCACTGGCAGGAGGCATCGGCAGAAGTTGCGGCGATGGCGGAATCGTTGCCTGCCGCGGAGGTATGCACGGCGAAGGCCGCAAAGGTCGCAGAGGAGGCGGAAGCCTCAGAGCGCAAGGCTGCCGCGGAGGCCGATACCCGGGATCGTGCCCTCAATCCAGCACGGGCCACCAAAGAAGCGCCCTTCATCAATTCGCTCCAAATGAAATTCGTCCCCGTGCCGGTCTTCGGAGCGGCGGATGGGAACGCTGTTCTCTACTTCAGCGTCTATGAAACCCGGCAGCAGGATTTCGCCGCCTTCGCGAAAGCCACGGGCTGGTACTATGAACCGGAAAATAAAAACGGAGACCTCCCGGCCGCTTGGCTCGCCACAGCCGAGCGACTTACCCGCTATGACATGCTGGCCTTTTGCGACTGGCTCACAGTGACCGAACTGACCAACGGCAAGCTCAAGCCCGGATGGCACTACCGCCTGCCCCGCGACCACGAGTGGAGTAGTGCTGTGGGGCTGAAGGAAAGCCTGCAAGGGACGCCGAAGAACAAATCCCTCCGAGCGGGTGATGCCTACCCGTGGGGCACTGCCTGGCCGCCTCCCAAAAACGCTGGCAACTATGCTCAGAAACTCGGGATTGATTCCTTCGAGGAGGCAGCCCCCGTCGGCTCCTTTCCCGCCAACAGCCTGGGATTGCATGATCTCGGCGGCAACGTGTCCGAACTCTGCGATGACCCTTACGACGATGAGCGTGATAACTTCTTCGCGCTGCGCGGCGGATCGTTTAGCGTCGGAGATGACCCC
>JAYVJI010000337.1:0-14554 GCA_043769435.1 Verrucomicrobiota bacterium | reverse complement strand
TGGAGGAGATCACCTGTCCGTCGCTTGGCAGCCGCCTGGTGCCAGCGCTCCTGCCGTTATTCCCGGCAGTTTTCTTTCCCTGAGTCCGGCGGTCAATGCCCGGCCCGTGCTCACGGTCCCGGCGAATCAATTCAGTAACCTGGGAACGGTCAGCCTCCAGGTTGCAGCGGTAGATCCGGAAGGGCAGCCCCTGACGTATTCAGCTGTCGGCCTGCCTGCCGGCTTGACCATCAGTTCCTCTTCAGGCTTGATCAGCGGGACCACTACTGCGGTAGCTTCGTCCGTGGTCACGTTGACGGTGAGTGATGGGGGCTCTGCGCCGGTCAGTGGTTCGTTCACTTGGACCGTCAATGGAACCTTGAATGTAAGCGTGGCGGGCAGGGCTCCCGGCCCCGCAGGCACATCGGTTAGCGTGACTGCCACGGGGTCCGGCGGCACGGCTATGCAGTATCAGTGGAACTGGGGCGACGGCACGCCGGACAGCGCGCTCAGCTCTCTCCCCGCAGCGTCTCACACATGGACAGCTCCTGGCCGCTACCGGGTGACGGTGACCCTGCGAGACGGCTCCGGACGGACCGCCACCGCACAATATTATCAAGGGATACACGGGGTGCTGACCACCCTGAAACCCACCCGGTCATCAAGCGTAATCTTTGAAAACCGGGCTACAGGGAACGACCGGGTCTGGTGCGTCAATCCCGACAACGATTCTGTTAGCGCATTTGACGCCGTGACCCGTGCCCGGCTGGCCGAGGTGACCACTGGGGCCTTGCCTCATACCGCAGCCGTGGCGCCGGACGGGCGCATCTGGGTGGTCAATACCAACGCGTCCAGCATCACCATCATTAGCTCCACTGCGCTGACGGCAGTCTCCACAGTGGCTCTGCCGCGGGGCTCTCGGCCATTTGGCTTGGCGTTCGATCCAGATGGATCGGATGCCTGGGTAGCCTGTGAAGCCAGTGGACGTCTGCTCCGGTTGAATCCGGCAAACGGGGCTCAGACAGGGTTCCTCGAACTTGGGATTCATATCCGCCATGTTGCCGTGAACGCCGCCAGTTCCCGGGTGTTTGTGAGCCGCTTTATCACCCCCCGCATTCCCGGTGAGGCCACTGCTGCGGTGAATACAACCAATGCCGGAGGTGAAATAATAGCTGTGAATCCTGCCACGCTCACCGTCGAGCGCACCGTGATTTTGCAGCACAGCAATACGGCTGATTCCAGTGTCTCCGGCCGGGGTATTCCGAACTACACTGGTGCACTGGCTGTTTCTCCGGATGGGCTCAGTGCCTGGGTAGCGGGCAAGCAGGATAATATTAAGCGAGGTCAACTCCGGGATGGTTTCCAGCTGACTCACGACCTGACAGTTCGCAGCATCACCTCCCGGCTGGATCTGAGCGCGGGAACTCCTAGCACCGATGATCTCACTGGCCGCATCGATCATGACAATGCCGGCATCGCTGCGTGTGCTGCTTTTGATGCGCAGGGCATCTACCTCTTCACCGCGCTGGAGGGCAGCAGGGCCATCGCGCTCAGCGATACTTTCAACCGCCGTGAGCTGTTGAGATTTGATGCCGGGCGAGCCCCCCAGGGTCTCGCACTCTCGCCTGATGGACAGACGCTATACGTCCATAATTTCATGGACCGGACCATTACCGTTCATGATGTTAGTGCCACTATCCTGGGACTGGAAAATCCGCCACCGCTTCTGGCCACTTTGACAGCCATTGGGGCGGAGCGCCTGACTGCTCCCGTGCTTAAAGGAAAGCAGATTTTTTATGATTCCCGGGATCCCCGGACGGCACTGCAGCAGTATATTTCCTGTGCTGCCTGTCACAATGACGGAGGGGAGGATGGGCGCGTCTGGGATTTCACCGGCCTCGGCGAAGGGCTTCGTAATACCATCACCCTGCGGGGTCACGGCGGCACGGCCCACGGGCCGCTGCACTGGACGGGCAACTTCGATGAGGTCCAGGACTTCGAAAACCAAATCCGGACCCTGGCCGCCGGCACTGGCTTAGTGACGGGCACGGTACACCCGCCCATGGGTTCGCCCAACGCCGGGGCCAGTGTCGAGCTGGATGCCCTAGCCGCTTATGTTTCCAGCCTGACTGTTGAAGATGTCAGCCCGTATCGAAATGCGGACGGCAGCATGACAGCTGCCGCAGTGGCTGGCCGTGCGGTCTTCATCAATAACAACTGCGCCTCGTGTCACAGCGGAACCTCGTTTACGAACAGCGGGCTGAATGTGTTTCGTAACATCGGCACGCTCAAACCATCCAGCGGAACCAGACTGGGTGCCGCGCTCACTGGCTTGGATGTGCCCACGCTCCGGGGCCTCTGGAATTCACCGCCCTATCTCCATGATGGATCCGCTGCGACCATCGAGGCTGCTGTGGTGGCGCATCAAGGCGTGACCCTAACAGCTTCGGAATTGACGAGTCTGACGGCCTACCTTCAGCAGATCGATGCCGGCGAGCCCACCGCACCGGTGCCACCAGCGCCCACCGGCGGCTTGCGCGGTGAGTATTTCAACGGGCGCACTTTTAACACCCCCGTGCTCACCCGCACAGATGCCGCCATCAGTTTCGACTGGGGTGGCGGAAGTCCAGCCGCTGGGGTGGATCCTGACAATTTCTCGGTTCGCTGGACCGGAGAAATCATGCCTGCTTACAGCGAACAGTATACCTTCTTCGTGGTAGGCGACAACGGGCGGCGGCTGACCATCAATGGAACCAACCTCGTAAACCAGTGGAATCCTGCGACAGGCGAAGATGGCGGCTGGCACAGTGGCGTCATCAGTCTCACGGCGGGTGTCAGAGTCCCGATCACAGTGGAGTTCTATGATGGCTGGGGCGGAGCAGGCATTGTGCTCTATTGGTTCAGTGCCAGCCAGGGCTGGGAAGTCGTGCCTTCCTCACGGCTCTTCACCGGCACCAGCGGGCCCGACATTACTAGGCCAGGGACGACGCTTAGCACCGCCGCCACCGGTATCCTGCGCGGACCATTCAATGTTGCGGTGCTCTTCACGGAACCGGTCAGTGGACTCTCCATAACAGATTTCAGCCTCAGTAACGGAACCCTATCGGCCCTCAGCGGGAATGGCGCCTCCTACACCCTGACGGTGACACCAGGGACTGCGGCAGGGGGCACCCTAACGCTTCCTGCCAATGCCTGTATGGATGCTGCCGGGAATAACAATTCCGCCTCCAATAGTCTGAACTTTGTCTATGGCCAAAACCGTCCTCCGGTGGTCACACTGGCACCAAGGAATGCCGCCCGCGGGCTGAATGTCAGTGCCCAGCCAACCGCCAGCGATCCTGACGGGGACGTGCTGATTTTCATGGCGTCAGGATTGCCCCCCGGGTTGACCATCAACGCGACCACTGGACTCATCTCCGGGACGGTTTCCAGTGCCGCCATCAGCACCTATAACTCTGTCATTACGGTGACCGATACCTCCGGCGCCACAGGCACAGCGAATACTGTCTGGACCATCGCTACAGCAAGCCCGGGACTCCAAGCGTCGTATTTCAATGGCCGTAACTTCAACACGCCGGTTTTGACCCGTGTTGACCCCACCATCAATTTCTCATGGAGAGATGCCAGCCCTGCTCCCGGCGTGGATGCGGATAACTTCACGGTCCGCTGGACCGGTAATATCCTGCCGGCCTACACAGAAGATTACACATTCACCATCGCCACTGACAACGGCGTGCGCCTGAGGATCAATAACAACCTTATCATCGATCAGTTCGGGGAAGATGTTGGCGGGTGGTTCAACGCCACTGTCAGGCTGACTGCTGGCGTGCCTGCCTCCCTGAGCGTGGACTATAAAGAGGAATGGGGCGGCGCTGCCATCGTCGTCTATTGGCACAGCGCGAGCCAGAGTTTTGAGCCTCTGCCCAACTCCCGGCTCCAACCCAGCAGCGGCAGCCACCCAACCGGTCTACCTGTTCTCAGTCATGCGGAACTAAGCGCTGAGGCCGCCCGGATCCAGCCGGGATTAATCGTCCAGCCGCTGCCCGGGGGCACCAGCGTGGAGGTCATCTACACCATTCCCTCCGATCCTATCAACGCCAGCTTTGTCTTGGAATCCAGCAGTGATCTGCTGTCATGGCAAGCCTGGACCGGGCCATCACAACGCCTCACCACCCCAGATGGCTCAATCGCGGTGCGCACCGCCGTCATCCGCGGAGCCAGCGGAGAAAGCAGCAAGTATTTTAGGGTGAAGGTGGAATAGTTCAGCGTGGTGGATGCTGGCACGGCGTCAAATCAATTCCCTACAAATCCTATAGGGAATACTATATTTCCACTTGCCAAGCCAGTTTGTGATGATAGCTGAGGGCCTGCCGGAATCGGCAAATGCCAATATTCCCTTATCAATTTATGAGCAAATCGAGCGTTGAAGAAATTAAGCTGAACTCCCAGGGCCTGCGTGGTCAGATAGCGGATAACCTCGCTGACCCTGGGCTGTCCCATGTCGAGGAAAGTGAAAATGTCCTGCTTAAGTTCCATGGCAGCTACCAGCAGGATGACCGGGACCAACGGGCCGCTCTAAATAAGGAAAAGAAGGACAAAGCATGGTCCTTCATGGTGCGCAGCAAAATGCCCGGGGGCCGCATTTCCGCTGCACAGTGGCTGATCCATGACGAACTGTGCCAGCTATCACAAGGCTCACTGCGCCTGACGAACCGGCAGGGCATCCAACTGCACGGCGTGTTGAAGGGAAATCTGAAAAGCGTCATAGCCGGTATTTGCCGCAGCGGGCTTACCACCATGGGTGCCTGCGGGGATGTCGTGCGTAACACCATGAGCCCGGCCGCCCCAGTCAAAGATGCGGTCCACCTGGATGCGCAGCAGCTCGCGGAGGAAATAAGCCAGCGGTTTCTCTGGAAATCAAAATCCTATGCCGATATCTGGCTTGATGGTGAGAAAATCGAGCTGGACTGGGCTAGTCAGGAAGTGTCACCGGCAGTGCGCGAAAAAACCGCGTATAAAGCTGGTGAGTCGGATGACCCAATCTATGGCAAGGAGTACCTGCCCCGCAAATTCAAGATCGGCATTGCGATCCCCCCCCGCAACGACGCAGATATTCTCTCCCAGGATATCGGATTTGCCCCTCATGTAGTGGATGGAAAAGTCGCGGGATACACCATCTTTGTCGGAGGAGGATTTGGCATGAGCCATGGACAGATCAGCACCCGCCCATTCCTCGCGCAGCCTTTGCTCTATGTGGAACGTCAGCACGCAGTAGACGTGACGGAAGCCATCGTCACCACCC
The DNA here is from genome assembly GCA_043769435.1 of Verrucomicrobiota bacterium. Taxonomy (GTDB): domain Bacteria; phylum Verrucomicrobiota; class Verrucomicrobiia; order Verrucomicrobiales; family V1-33; genus JAYVJI01. The sequence continues at coordinate 9,273 of JAYVJI010000337.1, read as the reverse complement.
AGCGCGACCACGGAAACCGTGAGGAACGCAAGCTGGCCCGCATGAAGTATCTGGTGCAGAGCAAAGGAATAGAATGGTTCCGCAGCGAAGTGCAGAGCCGCCTGCCCGGCATTACCACATTCCCTGCCAAACCCGTGAAATTTGACACCGTTGAGGATCAGCTAGGCTGGCACGAGCAGGGCGATGGCAAGCTCTACTGCGCTATCTATGTTAGCATGGGTCGCATTACGGACCGCCCGGACGGGCCTGCTTACCTCAGCGCCTTTAATGAAATAGCCCGCAGCCTGACGCTGCCGTTTATCATTACTCCTAACACAAACGTGATCATAGCGGATGTCGCTCCGGACCGGAAGGCGGAGGTAGAGGCAATACTCCAAAAGCACCACGTGCCGCACAGCGAGGGCATGACCGCGACCCGGAAAGTGGCTCACGCCTGTGTGGCGCTCCCTACTTGCGGACTGAGCCTCAGTGAGAGCGAGAGGGCTCTGCCGGGAGTGCTCGACAAGGTGGATGAAATCCTACGGGAACTGGGCCTCACGGACGAACCGGTGCTCATCCGGATGACGGGATGCCCTAACGGATGCGGACGCCCCTACAATGCGGACTTCGGGTTTGTAGGCCGGGCTCCTAACAAATACGCCATGTTTGTGGGCGGCAGCATTGCAGGTGACCGCCTCGCGGGGTTGGAGCAAAAGACCGTTGGACTGGCGGACATCCCCGCAACAGTGCGGCCCTACCTTGAGGCCTATGCTGGTGAGCGCCTCCCGGGGGAGCGCTTTTCAGGCTGGTTTGGCCGCACCCGGTCCAGCGGGCCTGAGCCGGATCCAGAGCAGTTCCATGTAGAACTGGCTGCGCGGGCCGTGCGGCTCGCCGGAGAAAAAGCAGAGGCCGCAGGGTAGAATCGCCGCCTGTACCCGCCTGCGCAGCCATTACGGTCGTCGATCGCAAGCTCCGTCCATACTCTACTCTAACTGTTTCAGACCATTCCCCGGGCCTGTTCTTATCTATTTATGGGCATTCTGTGCCGGGCTGTGGGCACCTTGTCGGCAGCGCGCTGCGGAATCCCATCCCTGGCTACGGCTGTGAGTAACCAGCCTCGTTGTGCCGGCGTTTGGTTGAATGGATCTAACACCACCCAACTCCGGCCGGTCTGGTCATTTTCGTTTTTGCCTTTCTGCAATAGTCATTCAGAGACATAATATAACATACGCATATACGTATGTTTCTCAGCGCTTACGAAATTCGAGCTGAAAGGTTGCAAATATAAATCAGATTTTGCTTTGACTAGCTGAACTTGGATGATAGCTAATGTAGATAAATAGAACTTTTGCACAATCTCATGGGAACAATTACGAAGCGTGAACTCGTCGTTCAGATGAGCGATCAGTTGGGTATGACACAAGCTCAGGTATTCGATATACTGCAGCTTTTTCTTGATAATTTGGTATCTCACCTCGCGCAAAACAACGAGGTGGTGCTTAGAAATTTCGGAACCTTTGAAATCCGGGTCTCCAAACCAAAAGTTGGACGAAATCCTAATGCGCCCGCCAAAAGCGTGGCTATTCCTGCCCGTGCCATCGTGAAATTCAAGCCAGGCAAGGAAATGAAGCAGAGGGTCGCTGCACTCCTCCCGAAATTGAAAGGATAGCGGGTAATTGAGTAGCGCATTTTGACGTTGGTGCCTCGGATTGATCCAAGCCGGGCCTTCAGCGCTCAAAATGAATGCAATGCTCGCACGCGGAGGGGAATCACTGCGCAGATCCCGCAGCAGTTCCTCCGGGATACGGTAACATCGCCTACCGGGAGGGAGGCGAGGGCGTGGCGGCGCGAATGTTTACGTGACAGTAACGGGAGACCGACAGCTCACCCGGATTAAAATTAAAATTCCATCTAGGTAGGTATAAATAAATAAACCTTGGCACCATGGTAGGTGGCGAGCTGCCCAGCAGCATAGCCCATTGGAGGCCAAAAATGTCATGGTAATTAAGCACTTCATTCTCCACCCTCCACCATACCATACAGATTCACGCCTGGAAACTCGTCTGCTAGCTTGATCTCAGTGCCTCTACATGGCAAAACCGGCATTCCCGTGAGGTCAGAGTTTGGCTTTCCTGGCCCTTCGTTTTGAGGTAATTCCGGCTAAAGCCATGGATGACGCTGGCGTCTTTGATTTCGGCCGGAGCGATAATGTCGAAGTGCATCAATCGATCATCGGTGCGGGTGACATAAGTGTCCCAAACGGCAACTTTCAAATGCGTCGTATCGTGGTCAGAGTTTTGCTGGCGCCTTGGGTTTGGTCGGTTTTGGTTCGGTTGGTTTGTCTTCGATGGCTGGTTTTTTCCGGCTCTTTTTCGTGGGTTTTGAAAGCAGACGGAGGGGGTCAATGAGTACGCTGACTGCTCGGTGATCGCTGGCATCATCCCAGAAAGTGGGGGCTGCGATGGATCCGCTGCCGGGAACGATGGCTGGTCCGAGGCTGCGGGAGCGGAGGAGGAAGTCGATGCGTGCATAGGAGTCCTCCTCTGGGTAGTAATAGGTCCAGCGGTGGCCGTTTTTGTCGGAGGTGTGGATCTCTGTCATGTCGCCGGGTGAAATTGTCAGCCCCTTTATGTCTCTCATGGAAGGGTCATTTTTGGCGCAATTAAAGTCGCCAAAAAGGAGCAGGTGCTGGCCGGGGCCGCCGACAAGTATGGAGTCGAGGGTCTGACGAAGCAGGCGGGCCTCGTTCCGGCGCATGAGGGCTTGGTCTGCTTCAACCGTTCCTCGCGGGGATTTTAGATGAGCCCCGCAAAGCCTTAACTGAAAATCGCTACTGATGCCTAAGGTGACATCAAGGAACCCGCGCTGCACCGGAAAACGTCTGCCATCCAAAACGTAGGACAATTGAGTCCGGGGTTGCCGGGCAGTGATGGGAAACCGGCTGAGCAGCGCGATGTGCCGGTCTTTATCGGCGGCTTCGATCCACTCTGAGTGTGTAAGCTCCAAGCCGCCTTGGCGGAGGGCCGTCTGGAGGTGGGCTAGGTCCTCCCGGCTTCCCATTTCGATCAGTCCGAGGACGTCGGGCTTGACGTCCAAAAGGCAACGTACCACGGCGGACACCGCGCTGTTGGGCTTGGCTGGCCCCTTCTCAGCCGGCGGATTCAGTTGAAAATTCCGGACATTCCATGTGGTGAAGCGGAATGCCCTCCCGGACTTTGGCTCGGCAGGGACGGTGGCATCTACGGGATTTTGGTCACCGCTTTCCTGCGACTGGCAGGCGCTGAAGGCAACAAACACAAAGGCCAGCTGGAGAGCTGCCTTCAGTGGTGATGATTTCAGCAACCAAGGCACCCGCCGCATCACTGAAACTAGTGTTTGTGGTCGTCCTTTACGTCGCCAGCACGGGTGATTTCATTTTCAAATTCCTGACGGGCTTTTTTGAATTCGCCCATGCTCTTACCCATGCCGCGCGCGAGTTCGGGAAGTTTTTTGGCCCCGAACAGCAGCAGCATGACGATGAATATGAGGAATACTTCCTGTGGTCCGAGATTGAAGGCGAGGAATGTAGGCAGTGTGTTCATAATGGTGGATTCTAGGATGGCTGCTGGTTTATGCAAAAGGATTCTCTATGCGGATTTGAAATTCAGCAAAGGTAGCTACGGGGACCCCGCAGGCCTGTTTCATGTTTTTGTCTTAATCTTCGCCGGGCGAAAAAAGTCGGGCGGTCATTGCTGATAGCAAGGACCGCCCGCAGTGAATTGGTTGAAATGGATTTTGGTTAGGCTGGGTCACCTTCTGCCACGACGACGACGCGAAGTGGAACGGAGGCGAGCACTTCGTCATTGAACGAGACCTCAAAGGAATAGCTCCCGGCTTTTTCAAAGCGCAGTGGCTGGAAGTTGAGGATCATGTTACGGGTGAGGAAGTCAGAGCCCTCAGGAAGCCGGATGTCAACATTTGCCTCAAGGGCCTGCATGTTGTCTTTGCCGTCGCTGTCGATGAGGCGGATGGTCATCTTGTGTGTGCCTTCGTCAGCCTGACGGAAGCACGCACGGATGGCGAGGGCGCATTGAGGGTGCACGATCGGCGCGCCGCGTGAGCCGATAGTGTCAAAGGTGCCGAGGATGCACAGCTTGCTGCTGTAATCCATGGCTGAGTCGCAAAGGGTCGCTACCTGAAGTTCCATAAGTGGTGCGGAGAGTAGCGCTGCGGGAGGGAATGCAACGGCTATTATTATTTTTGTGCGCTGGACCAGCTGGTCCCTGCGGGGGGAAGAGGCAGCCCGCTGATGGCTTGGAAGGGCCAGCGGGCGGCGATCTGACCGTCCCTAGCATACTCGATCACTTCTGCGGCTGTGACTGTGGCCCGCAGGGGACCTTTCACCGGCAGGATATCCATGCGCCATGGTCCGGGGCCGGCGGCGGAGAGATCGAACCCCATTTCCAGCGGGCCGCCGCTGGCTCCAGCGAGGCCCCCTGGGCTGACATGTGCGCCTGGGCGGGCAAAATGGCTGAATGCATCCCAGGCGCTGGAGGGGTGCAGTGGAGACCGGGTCCGGTGGTCAAAAATCATGGGCTGCACGGTTTGTCCGCGTGAGCCGGTGATGCGAAGGGTGAGGTTTTGCCGGTCTGCGGCCTTGAGGGAAATGCGCAGCATCCGCCGGGGCAGGGCAGGGGGAGCGAGGGTCAGTTCCGCCACGCTGCGTCCTCTGGCCCAGCGGGAAAGAGAGTGCGTGCGAAAGAGCACCCAGGCGCGGCCGCGGTTCCCCCAGCGAGGGCCCCAGGGATTCACCAGCAGAAAAGCGCCCCGCTCGCTGTCGGCTATGGTCAAACGGGCATCTCCATCAATGTCCCGGTCGGTGGTGATCGCGCCGTCTCCGTTCACATCCCAGCCGAGCGTCTGATCGTAACCGGCGTAGAGCATGGTGTGGCCCGGGCCGGAGTTGCTCCACTCAGTGATGATGGTCTGCCCTGCCATGGGGTGCCCTTTGGGAAAGGTCCGCAGCTTGGTGCCTTTCACCTGGAAGTCACAACCCAATAGGTGTCCCCTAGCGAGGCGGTCACACACTGCGGCGATCTGCTCCTCATTCATCACGGGATGTATCTGCCATGAATCCGCACGCCAGGCCAAGGCACGGCGGTATTTCTCATATCCATCCATGAGCCTGGTGCTGTAGCGCGGGCTGTCCATGAGGGAAGGCACTCCCATTTCCCCGGACAGGAGCCAGCCGTCTGTCAGGTGCGTGCGTCCGCTGCGCGAGCCTGAGATCACGGTGTAGGCAAAATAAGGGGAGAGTGCTGTCGGCTGTCCAGTGCTGCGTCCGGCCTCTGCGGCCATCATGTAATACAACCCGACATGCTGCGCACAGGATGAGCCCTCCTGAGCGATGATCCGGGGGAACCACTGCTGCGCCGTGAGGTCTACCGCCGGCGGCAGGGAGCCTGCCATAGACGGGCCCGTGATGGCTAGGAGTATACAGAGGAGCCGTAGCCTCATGGGATGGCAGGCAGGCCCCACGTGTTGAGACGGGCGAGGTATTCAGCTCTGGGTAGGAGGACATACATGGGCTGGGCGCGGGGCTGGAGCCAGCGCAGCATGGCCACGAGGTCGCCCACCGCCATGGTGGTGCAGCCGGCGCTGGGTTTGTCAGGGCCGCGGCGGGTATGGAAAAAAATCGCACTGCCATGACCGGGGACAGGTGGGTTTGCATTGTGTTTTATTTCCAACATCCAGCGGTAGGCTGAGTCGCCTAGACGCATGCGCTGCTTAGCATACCATGGCGGGGGCGCAGCGGGATCTACGACGATGTGGCGGTTGTAGGCGGGGTGCTGCGGGTCATCGATCCAGCAGTCCCGCGCCGTGACCTGATAGAATGGCCATGCGGCACCTTGGGGGCCTGCGGCATCATAGCCAAAGAGCATCCCCAGCGAGAAGGCTCCTGCAGGGGCGCGCCAGTCCTTTTCCCGTTTGCTGGGGACTCCCTTTTGTCCGTGTGGGACGGGCAGTGTGCCATGGCCCCAAGCTAGGCCGCTGCGGCCCATGAGTACCGGAAAAGGAGTCTTTAGGGCGGCCTGCCACGGACCGCGCGGGCTCTGCCTCTGAAACAGATACAGCTTTGCCCTCGTCGATGACCAGCCGTCGGCGATGCCCATGATCAACTGACCAGTGGCCGCCGGGATCCCCGCAGCAGGCTGCTGCGCAGCGAGGGCTGGCGCTGCGCAGGCTGCCGCCAAGGCTGTCAGGAAAAATGTGCGCCGGTGCATGAGATCAGAATCAGGATGGGTGGACTTGTGTTGTGATGGCAGGGAATCGACTGGAAATTCGAACGCACAATCCCATGCGGCGAGGAAGTGGAAAGTGGAAAAAGACGTGAGCTAGTGGCTTTGTGAAATCCACGAATCATCGGGGGCTCACGCAGAGGGGCTCACGCAAAGACGCAAGGGGGAGAGGAGAACAGGAGAACAGGAGAACAGGCTTGCCATACCATACCATACGAAACTGAGCGATGCAAAACTGAAGCCAGCCAAGAAAAGCCTCGTCCCCCTTTGCGCCTTTGCGTGGGGGTGGCTGCGGTGCTTCTATTTCGCCACCATCAGAAGAAAAGCCTCGTCCCCCTTTGCGCCTTTGCGTGAGCCCTCCTCTCCCTCTTTGCGTCTCAGCGTCTTTGCGTGAGGCATTCCACCTATTCCACGGGCTTTGTGGGCTTTGTCAGGGTTTTGCGTCCACCTCCAGTTTCCACTTGTTTGTCAATTGCACCCGCCTTAGGCCGGGTGCGCACGGAAGAGTGGCTGAGTGGTTGAAGGCACCTGACTCGAAATCAGACGTAGGGGTAACTTTACCGTGGGTTCGAATCCCACCTCTTCCGCCACTACCTCCGCAACCCCTTTAGAATCAAGTAACTCGTTCATTTTCAATGGCTAGAAGAACTCAGGTGCTACACAAACCTGATACACATTCGCCATCCGAAGACGAGATGCCCAGCTACATTTTTAAGCCCCCCGGCAGGGCCAATTGGCACGTTCGCAGACGTGTGCCGCTTGAGCTTGTCGGCCATTTGAGCAGGAATGAAATCCGTCAATCCTTGAGGACAGCGGATAATTCTGAGGCCAAATGCACAGCCCCCTATGCCCTCGCAGCCATTGAAGCCACGTTCGACAAGGCCAGGAGGGAGTTGGCCACTGCGAAGCGGGGGCCGCCACTTGAGAGATTTGCAGCCCTCACGGATGCGGAGATCCACCGTATCGTGGCCGCTTACTTCATTCGCGAAGAATCGAGTTGGGAGAACAGTCGAATCGCAGCGGAAGAGTCAGAGCAGAAAACAGCGGAGTTCGTTGAGTATTTTCAGGATCATCTCAAGGATGTGTTCTCTGACCATTCGGCTGGGCATGGCATCGATTTTGTCCGTTTGGCTTCCGATACGCTCAAGGAAGAGGGAATCGCATTGCCTGATGACAGCCCCGGTTTGCTCAAGCTCAAAAACCTCCTCAACAGCGCGTATGCAGAGGTCTTGCGTCGCCAGATCAAACTCATGGAGCGGAGCTGGGGCTCTCGCAATCCCGGTCCGCCAGCGGACGAGCTTTTCAAGGATCGCCCTATTCCAAGGCATGCGGTGCAACGAAATCTGCCAACTGTGCCAACCGCAGCGTATGCCCAAGCCGTGCAAGAATTGCGAGGAAACGCCCCCTATAGCCCAGCACTCTCCACACGGCAGCCACCAAAACGAGAGCTACTGACAAACCAACCGCCAACGGAGATAAGTCCCTCTTCGACGAATCCCCGGAGAAAATCCAAGAGCCGTTTTGAGAAGGCATTCGACATGTAAAACGGAGCCCGGTGGACGAGTAAATATTCGATTTTATACTTCACCTAAAATCGGCAATTTCAGACCTGCCAATCTTCCAACGCCAAGCCCGCGACTCGCTTAAACTCATATGTGTTGTGAGTGACAAGGGTGATCCCCAGAGCCAAGGCATGGCCTGCAAGCATGAGATCGGAGGGGCCGATGATTTGGCCCATCGCCTCAAGTTGGCGACGCACCATTGCGGCCATGATGGCTGCCTCTTGGTCAAACGAGACGATAGGGAGCGGAGCTAAAAACGTCTCAACACGCCTCCGCTCCATGGCCGGATCGTTGCAACGTTCTATGCCCGTGTGAAGCTCGTAGATCGTGATTGAGGAAATGAGGCAGTCAGCTGGGTCATGGCATGGGCTGCTTGGCGGCCCTGAATCTGGGGATGATTCTTCATCGACCCAATGCAGACATTGGTATCCAGTAGGAATGCCATCGCTAATCTAGACTTGGTGCCGGAGGAAGCTCCCCTTGCGATGGACGCTCAAAAGCAGGGTCTTCGATGAGGATGTCCTTGAAATACCCTGCTGGCCACTTGCTGGGCTCCTTGAGCGGCTCAATGAGGATACCCGCCCCCATCTTGCGAATGGAGACTTTTTCGCCCGGAAGCCGCATCTCGCTTGGGAGCAAGACGGCTTGACTGGTGCCGTTCATGAAAAGCGTCGTTGTCACAGTGGAAGGGTAGCGAGTCTCTGATTTTCTGCAAGGCATGATTGGCGGGCCATCCCTCTCCTGTGGCGGTCCAAAACGTCCCGCTCCCAGCGGCTTTCTCGCTTGCATAAAAATCAGGAGGTGATACCCTACAAGGCGCACAGTCGCCATCGTCTGATTTTTTCATGCCTTGAAAATCAACGAGTTGCAAGTCTGCATAGTAAATGGGTTCAAATCCCACCTCTTCCGCCACTGCCTCACAGTAACTCCACCACTGCCTCACAGTAACTTCGTTGCCTCTTCAATCCTTTGTGTCTTTGCGTGAACCTTGGTCATGCATGCTATCCAGAACTGATTTCATGATTTGAAGGGCGGTGGCTATTTCCCCGCGGGTCACGTTCAGGGGCGGCAGCCAGCGGATGACTTCTGGTCCGGCGGCTACGGTTAGGAGTCCGGCGGCCATGAGTGATTTCACGATGCTGATGGAGGCGAAGCCCTGCTCAGGACTCCATTTTCCTGAGGCCTGCAGGATGTCGGAGTTCAGGACGAAGCCCAGCATGAGCCCTGCGCCCCGGATTTCCCGCAGGAGAGGGTGGTGCCATGAGCGGACCGCGTCGAGGATGTGGGTGCCTGTCTGGAGGGAGTGGGCGCAGAGTTTTTGGCTGTCGATGGCGTGAAGGACGGCTAGGGCGACGGCGCATCCGAGTGGGTTTCCGCCGTAGGTGGTGCCGTGACTGCCGGGTCCCAGCAGGTCGCAGAGTGGGGTGGGGTTTGCCGGGCTGAGGGGCCGGTGG
>JAYVJI010000336.1:0-1888 GCA_043769435.1 Verrucomicrobiota bacterium | reverse complement strand
GGGGTCGGTCCCTGCGGTGAGTTCGTCGGTGTCGAGGATGGTGTCACCGTCCCGGTCAAACGGACCGGTGGCGGTGGTGAAGAGCGCATTGCGGACGCGAAAGGTTTCAGTGGAGGCATCGTTGGCAGCACGGACTACAAGGCGGGCGCTGACCGTGCCGGGAGGGATATCATAATAAAGAGCGAGGCTTTCTGTGAAAGCTGCGGGGCCAGGGAGAGCGGAGAGGTTAAACTCGTCGCGAGTGGGGAAGTCGTCGTAATCCGCTCCGGTGTAACCATTGAGCTTGCCGTTGCTGTCCACATCCACCCCGACGGGCAGGAGATTGACTTCCGTGACTGTGAAACCGTCGTCGAGCAGGAGCAGGGCTTCTACCGTGTCGCTGTCCTCGAAGTTATCTGTGGCGGAAGACTCCTCGAACTCAAGGATCGCGGCGAACCGGGCACCGCCGCCAGGAACGGTGATCAGCGTGGATCGCATTTCCTGCTCAGTGCCATCACCGTCGTTGTGCTGAATGGTTTCATCGCCTGCCTGAGCCCAGAAAGCGGAAGTCTCGGCTGTGCAAAAGAGCGGCCCGGTCTGGCCGGGAAGATCATTCCGGCCAATCCACAGCGGCGGCGGCGGCGGAGTCACGGTAAGGGTGGCCGACAGCGAAGGGATGTCCGCATCGGTGAATCCGACGGTCGCCGGGGCCACCGCCGGAAATCCGGTGAAGTGGTAGGTTTGGCTGTAATTGCCCGCAGGATGCTGGGAAGAATCACTGGTCCAGCCATGGATGCCGGCACTCAGGGGAGTAACGCTGACATCGAAGTCAAAAGTATCGTCCGCCTGATTCGTCGGAGTGCCATTGAGGTTGCGCGTGATCCCGCTGACCTCGGGGGCGATGCCGGCATCGTCGGCGGTCATTTGGAGCGCCATGAGCTGGTCCGAGTTCGTCGCCGAGAAGCTGCACACGAAGACGGCGAGGGTGTGCGGACCCGGTGGGAGAGAGGCGACAGGATTGATGACATTGGCCTGAAGCCCTCCAGGGGTGCCTTGGTTCCCGGCAATGGAGAGGTCGCAGGTATAGAGCGTATTCTCCGTACTCTCCGGCGTTTGCAGAGCGGTGCCGTCGCCAAAGGCGAACGTGTTGTAGGCGGGCAGCGAGTCGTTATCGGGGAGGCTCAGATTGAGCCGGGCCACCTGGATTCCATCAATAAAAATGACGCAGCCGTCGTCTATCATGGCGCGAATGACCGGCTTCAGCAGGACTTGAGTCGTAGCAAACGTAGTACGATAGTAGCTGCCCTTGCGGTGATTGAGGTTGGGGCGGGTAAGCGTAGTCCCAAGGGACGTAATGGCCGGACCACCTCCAAAGGGAAGCAGCAGAGGGTTGCCGCTCGTAAAGTTGTCCACATTCTCATAGCCCAGCGGCCCGGGGCCGTTGCCACGGTTGATGTTGGTAATGACGGACTGCGGCGTGCCAGGAGAGGTCACGTCAAATGACGGGCCGTCGTATTCAGAGGCAAACTGCTCCTCCGGGAGCCACCAGGTGGACTCGAAGTCCGCATCCGCATTGGCCGGATTGGTGCCCATGGGGTTCACGAACTTCCAGTTCTGATTATAGGGAACCACCAGAGTCTCCGCAGCCCTCGTTGGATGGGAAAGGGCCGAAAGAAGAAACAGGGGGATCAGTAAGGTCGGGTGCCTCATAGTAAGGCTTACTTATCTTTTTAATAGGAACTAAAGTCTAGTGGAATTTATATGATTGTTCGGAATTTCCAGAATTCCCTAATCGAACAGCAACCTACTTCTGAACGATCGTTTCCTTCTTTTGCCCCTGCTGGCTGGCAATAGCCGTAAACGTGCCGGCACCCGTTGGACGCAGTCCTGATTGGACGATGGCGGTCGC
>JAYVJI010000335.1:0-4314 GCA_043769435.1 Verrucomicrobiota bacterium | reverse complement strand
AGAGGACCGGGACGCCCTGCTCGGTGCGGCTCTGGCGGCGCACCCGCGGCTGATGATGGGCAGTGACAGCGCCCCGCATCCTGTTAGCGCCAAGGAGTGCTGCGGCTGTGCAGCAGGCGTCTGGAGTGCGCCGGTGCTCCTGCCACGCCTGGTGCAGCTTTTTGAACACCACGGGGCATTGCAAAACCTTCAGGCATTCCTGTCAGGAAATGCCGTCCGCATTCACTCGCTCGACGTCCCGGAAAGGACAGTGACCCTGCTCCGCAAGGCGTGGCAGGTCCCTGCAGCCTACACCGGACACGGACAGCATGTGGTGCCATGGGAGGCGGGGCGCACCCTACAGTGGCGGCTCGCCGGCCAGTGATTTTTTGCGTTCAGATTTTTTATGCACAGCTGTGAATAAGCGCACGGCAGGCGTGGTCTTAAACAACGGAACCGCAAAGCCCGGAACAAACAAATTACCGGACAGCGGAACCAGAATCAACCACTACCACTAACACATTACACAACATGAAAAAGCTTAGTCTCCTTATCGCCGCAGTCCTTGGTCTGGGAGTGCTTGCTCCTGTCACTGCTGAAGCCGGATGCCGCACCCGCGTCACCGTCGAAGCGTGCGGCACACGGGTCTACTGGGAACTCCGCTTTGTCGGCTATAACTGCGATGGATGCCCGCTCTACCGCTGGGTCGTGACCCACCGTGTGCCCCCTTGCCGCCATGAAGAGGAAGAATACTCCGGTGGTTACAACCACGGTGGTTACAGCCACGGTGGATACTCCGGCGGCGGGCGCAACTACTACCCCCGCAGGCCACGTTGCGGCACTGGATTCAGCCTTCACATCGGACGCTGATCCCGGGCAGCCCTGACATCAGCGGCATAGTCCAACCAGACGGATGCAGGCAACGGCTCGTATGGCATCTGTCCTTTTCATCGATGATTCCCGCTCGCCCTCGTCTGACCCGGATCGTTCAACCAAGCAACACCGCCAATCTGTGCGACTCGCCAATTATGGCGTCATCGTGACTTTCACGCGGAGGAATTGGCGGGCGTCGGTTCGGATAGGGCGGGCGGAGCGGGCACTGACCCGTTGGATACCATCACCGAAATTGGTGACGGACAATATGACCATGGCGGGCGCATTTATTTACTTGCCATGAGCGGCGCCTAACGGAAGAGGCATTGCGCCATAAGGAGAGTGCGCAGGCTAAGGCGGAGGCCTTGACCTCCGGCTGAAAAAATCGCTGGCGGAAAATCAGTAAACGCCTTCGATTACTTTCTTCTCAAGCGCGCCAAACGGACGTACATCACCCACGCCGTCCCACGGGTATTTCGCACAAGGCTGCCGGCGGAGCGCTTCGTCACGCTCCAGGAACCGGGGCATGAAAAACTCCTTCGTCAGCGTCGTTAATTCCACACGTCCGTAGGTGTCGTAGTCCACTATTATGCTGGTATCCTTTGAGTCCACGATACGCAGCACAGCACGAGGTTGCGGGGCGTAGTATGTCACGCTGTAATTATTCTCGCGGAGTGTTTCCGGCAAGCTACAGGCCAGTCCCATGAGGGTATTCCCATAGGTGGGGACGAACTGGGCCTTCCCCTCCAGGACTTCCTCCATGAGAAACCTGACCATTTGCGGGGTCATGCTGGTGCCACCGCAAAACACCCCCTTCACGCCGCAACCAGCGATGCTGATTCTCTCCGCCAACGCCTCCAGCAGCCGGGGCGTGGTAAACAAGCACTGCACTCCCCGATGTTTGATCATTTCCACTCCCTGGTCTACGACATGTTTCATGTAGCGCTCGACCTCGTCGAACTGCTTGCGGGCGATGAGTTTCTTCACCCAGCGGGGATCCAGATCCACAAAGTAACAAGCTCCATCGCGATAGTTGGCTAGGTGTTCAATACTCAACCGCAGACGGCGCGGACCGGTTGGCCCCATCATTAGCCACTTCGCTTTTCGGGGGAAAAAGGCATCGTCCAGATTGTCTCCGAATTCTTCATAGTCAGTCTTGTAGTCATCCCACCCGATACGCTGTTTCGGGACACCGGTGGTGCCGCCGGTCTCGAAGATATTAAATGGCCGCTCCCCAAATCCGCGCGGAACAAAGCGCTCGTTTTGCTCGTCCCGAAGCCACACATCCTCGAAATGCGGAAACAGGTTGATGTCGGCAAAGGATTTCACTCTCTGCCGGGGATCCCATCCGGCTTTGGCTGCCCAGTCCAACCAGAATGGGCAACCCGTGGAGGGGTCGAAATGCCATGCAATGATTTCGCGGAGATGAGCGTCTAGTTTTTCGGCTGGGGACATGTGGACTGATGAGTAGTGAGATAGTGTGTCAGATCATACGTTTCAGGGGCTCCTTCGGACGGCAAACGAAGAATTGCACGCGGCTGCGCTTTCGCCTCATCGCCGGTCAGCGGATGCAATAGTCCCCGGCATCCGCAGACTCAAGGCAAGCGCCCTCCAGTGGGCTGAGCCCGTCTTGCTCACAGTTCAGCAAAACGCTTGCATCGCCACAGGGATTGGGTTCAATCCCACCTCTCATGGCAACTGAAACTAAAAACGGCATCTTTGACATCCAAGCATTCGACACGGCTTCCCTCAAGGGCCGGTTGAGCGAACTCCGGAGGTATCTTTGACGTAGCAGCGATGGAGGTGCGCTTTGCGCAGCTGGAGGACACGATGAATGCCCCCGGCTTCTGGGACAGCCAGAGCAAAGCCCAAGTGATAGTTTCAGAGCGGGCAGCTATTCAGCGCAAGCTGGAAGCCTACAAGGGAATGATGCGGCGGGCAGAGGATTTTGATGTCCTCATGGAGCTGGCCGCCTCTGACGAGGACCCCGCTCTCCGGGCAGAGGCATACTCGGAATATGAGGGCATGCTCAAGGACTTACACGAGTTTGAACTGCTCGTGCTCATGAGTGGCAGCCTTGATACCTGTAACACTTTTCTCTCCGTCCACGCCGGCGCAGGTGGGATGGAGGCCTGTGATTGGGCCGGAATGCTCTACCGCATGTATGCACGCTGGGGGGAGCGGCGCGGGTTAGAAGTGGAGATGCTGGACTTCACTGAGGGGGAGGCCGGGGGCTACCGCTCAGTGACCATGAAAGTATCCGGGCTCTACAGCTACGGATATTTGCAGAACGAACGCGGAGTCCATCGCCTTGTGCGCATCTCTCCATTTGATTCCCAAAACCGGCGCCATACCTCTTTTTGCAGCGTGGATGTGGTCCCGGAAATAAACGATGAGATCGTGATCGAAATCAAAGAGTGTGACCTAGAGCGGGATACCTATCGCTCCGGTGGAAAGGGCGGACAAAACGTCAACAAGGTCGAGACCGCCGTGCGCTTCAAACATATTCCCACCGGCATCACAGCGGCCTGTCAAAACGAGCGCTCTCAGGCCAAAAATGCCGACCTCGCCATGAAAATGCTCAAAGCAAAACTCTATCAATTGGAGGTCGATAAAAAGAAAGCAGAAGCCGAGCGATCCTACAGCGAGAAGGGGGAAATAGCTTGGGGCAGCCAGATCCGTTCCTATGTTTTCCAACCGTATCAGATGGTAAAGGACCACCGCACCGGCTGCAAATCCGGCACCATTTCGGGCGTGATGGACGGCGATCTCGATCCATTTATCGAAGCAAAGCTCCGCGGTCAGGTGGCAGGCGCCGGCGAGGCTGAAGATGAATGATGCCACCCGGGTCGGCCCGGCCCGGCGTCTGTTTGCCGCAGGCTAATGCACTAATGAAATAGTGCCCTAATGCCACCCGTTTTCGTTTCCAAAATCCAAAACGCCGCTTATTTGCTTATTTTCTAAATCATCAACCTCAACCTATCTGCGATAGCGGAGCCCAGCGCTGCATGGCTAGCGGCATCGAGATGCAGTCCGTCGAGTGGGCTCGGAGTCACGAAATCGCCAGCGCAGAGCAGTGGGACACTCAACTGGCTGGCAACGGCAGCAAAGTGCA
The DNA here is from genome assembly GCA_043769435.1 of Verrucomicrobiota bacterium. Lineage (GTDB taxonomy): Bacteria > Verrucomicrobiota > Verrucomicrobiia > Verrucomicrobiales > V1-33 > JAYVJI01. The sequence goes on along the minus strand of JAYVJI010000335.1, from coordinate 347 downwards.
GCGAAAGGGCATGGGACTTCATTGCTGCTCCAGGAAACTTAGCGGCGAGATCCGGCACCTGAGCGAAGTCGCCAACTAGCGGGGGACAAACCAGCAAGACGCGGGGGGCCATGGCACCGGGCCCGGCGTCACTTTGCTGGATGATGCGGACCAGCAGTGCGGCTCCTGCAGCGACTTCCTGCGGCGACAAATTCAGATAGCCTTTCAGATCGTTGGTGCCCAGCATGAGGACGACGGCATCCAGCGGTTTGTGGGATTCCAAGACGACTGGCAGGTGCTTCCTGCCATTGCGACAGGCCACGGCTAGCGGGTCATCATGGACCGTGGTGCGGCCGTTCTGGCCTTCA
>JAYVJI010000334.1:0-3333 GCA_043769435.1 Verrucomicrobiota bacterium | reverse complement strand
GTCCCGGCCTCAAGGTGGGGAATTGGATCTGCCACTGTTTCGTCCCGCCAATGGTCCAGGGCTCATCCAGCAGGCTGTTATAATAAGCAGTCAGGTTCACGCACTCCTTCGGTGTATTGGGCAGGGCAGCGGGTATTTTGGGAAGAATCAGTTCCCTCTGCCGGTCGATCGCCCTGTTGTCTTCCAGGACTTTGACCCTGACATCGGAGGGAAGGGACGGAGCCCCGCCCAACTTGATATCCGCCGGCCAGGAAAAGCCGGCCTCCCGCATGGCCAAGCTGGTTTCTGACAGATCCCACAGCCAGAGGGAGCCATCGGAAGTTCCTGCTATCAATTGCCGGGCACCGGGGGTAAATGCCAGAGTCTTGATTCTAGCAGTGAAGGGGGGTGTGACCCTGATAAGCTCCCGCTGGTCCGGCCACGAGTTCAGGCTGACGTCCGCTTCTTCAGCGCGGACGAAGGCCCTGAGGGTGGTGGGCGTGGAGTCCGCAGGTGGGGCCGGGGAGAATGGAGATGACCAGCCGATGGTCTGAATGGAGCCCACCAAGGCAGGGCTCAAGGGATGTTCCTCCAGCGTCTGCCAATCCCCCGGACTAACCAGTCGTTGGCCATAGGTGCTGGTTGCCAAAAGGGAGCCTTCCGGAGACCACCGGGGACCGGCAGAGCTGTTCGATAGTCCGCTCGCTTCGTAAACTAGCTTTCCGGTGGCTGCCTCCCATACAAATGCGGCAGGGAGATGCCAGACGGCATCGGCGATCCAGCGCCCATCAGGGCTCCATGAGAGGAAGCGGCCGGCCTGGCTATAAGTAACCGCGGATTGCGCCACCTCACTCCACACTCCAGCAGTATCTTCCTGTAGAATCCGGAGGCGGTCTGTCCCGGGGGCTTGGGCAGAGGGTGACCAGCAGGCGATCCGCTGGCCTGCCGGGTCCAGCGCGAAAGTTTTGGCCCCGGCCGCGCTCCAGATTAGCCTGACCGGGCCAAGCACCAGCTCTTCACCGTTCAAGCTCCATGGCAGGACGTGGAGGCCGGAGTTGTTACTCATGATCAGCTCCTGTCTCTGCGGGTGAAAGGCCACGGCATGCATCGGCCCGGTGGGAATGGAAGCCAGGCACCGCCAGCCATTGGTGGTCCACCATTCTACATTTGCTCCCCCGCACACAGCCATCCAGCGGCCGGATGGATCGAGCGCCAGACTTTGCCGGGAGGCAAGCGATGCGCGCCTAGGGAGCAGCCGCCAACTTCGCTCCGGAAGGACCGGCCAGACGAGCACACCGTGAGCTGCCGTCCCGATCAGCCATCGACCATCAGCGGATAGGGTGGCGTGTCCACAACCTCTGAGCGCGGCCACTACCAAGTCACCGTTTTCCCAGTCCCAGAGGTCGGTGTAGGTGGACCAACCGGACGTCGCCAGCAAACGCCCATCAGGACTGAAGCTTAAGCCCAAAACCTCACCACGGTCGGCCGTCGTCCATTCGCGCTCAGTGACCCCGGTTTCTGTATTAAGGATGGCCACATGGCCCATGCTAGCGACAGCGAGCAAGGGACGGTGCGGATGCCAGTGGAAATCCAAGGGTTCAGCGGGGGGGCGAATCTTGATTCTGATTTGGCCGCTTAACGAGTCGATGATGAGGACGTGATCCACCTCAGGAGTGACGGCTGCGAGAGAGCGCCCATCAGGGGAATAGATGGCTCTGCGTGTCGACCCATAGCGCACGTTTCCCGCCTGCAAAGCCGTCCAGGTGGATAACGGCTGGCCGGTGGCGAGGCTGATGGGGCGCAGTCGCCAGCCCCGATAGGCCGAAGCCTCGTTTATGGACTTTTGCAAAAATCCCGCGAGTTGAGAGTCGGGAAAGTCCCAGCCAATCTGCTTCAAAAATGAACCAGCGGATTTCAACACGTTCGCCACGGTCAACACCGGCTGATCAAACACCAGCACGTGCGTGTTGTCCTCGCTGAAGGAACCAAGCGCCGAGCCGGAGCAGGCCAGCGCTTCCTTCCCATCTGATAGCCTGTGAATGTGAATCAGGAGACCGGCACTCACATAGCCTACCATTGAGAGGTCCGGGCTGAGCACTGCCCGCTCGCCCGGGCTGGCTCCCGGGAGATTGTCCAGCCGGGCCAGTTCGTATCCGTCGGGAACCCGGTGCACCGTGATGCGGGAGATCGCGCCTGTGGTCACCAATGAGGTCCAGGCATCTCCACGTGGTGAGGGTGAGCAATAACCAGCCTCTTCACCCGCCCAGTCCACCCTTGTGGTTAAGTCCGGAAGGGCCAGAGCCCCCACTGCCAGCTGGTCCACGACAGGCGTGGGGGCGAGGGCGCGGGCCTGACGCAATAGGTCTAGGGTGCGCGACTGGTGTCCACTATCATCGGTTAGCAAGGCAGCGCGGGCCTGTTCCAGCAGTGATTCCTGAAGGCGCTCGCTGCTCACAGCTTCGGCAGTCTCGGCGCGCTCGCGCAGGGTGCGTTCGCGCGCGGCTTGCCTCTGTCCCAGCAGGGAATAGCCGACTGCAGTGGCGGTGATGAGGGCGGCGGCGGCACCCAGCCAGCGCAGGGCGCGCAGCTTTCCTTCCATGCCGCGGAGCTTCTTCACCGACCTGCCGCTGGCCACCAGCGCGATGTCCGCCAGCATTTCCCGCGCAGTCGCATAGCGCTGTTCGCGCTTACCCTCACAAGCCCGCAGGACGATCTCATTTAACTCCACGCGCTGATCGAAGTCATACGCCTGCCGCCACTCCGCCGGGAGCAGGGGAAACTTTGAGCGGTCCAGGCCAGTGACTGCTTCATAGAGCACCTTGCCCAGCGCGAAGATATCCGCATGTTCAGTGCCCGGTCCCTCTGGAGGGACAAACCCTTCAGTGCCCACATAGCTGCGCGAGCTGCCAGCCTCCGCGACCAGCCCAATATCGCCCAGCTTTGGAACGCCGCCGACGTAGAGCACGTTGGAAGGTTTTACATCCCGATGGATGAGGCCCTGCTCATGAAGAAACGCCAGCGCCCCGGCCAGGCCCTCAGCGATCCGCAGGCACTCCGTGACGTCGAGCATTTTGCCATGCGCGAGCCGCGCCGCGAGCGTGGCGGGGCGGTAGGTGGAATGATCGGACTGATCGGACTGATCGGACTGATAGGACTGATCGGACGGATCCGACTGATCGGACTGATCGGACTGATCCGTCCGATCCACGCCATCGGCCAGTTCCATCACGTAGTAGAACCAACCCTCCGGATCATTGCGCCCCATTTGGAGAATATCGATCAGGCCGTCGTGCGCACGGCTAACAGGCTCGCACCGGCGGATGCCTGCAAACTCACGCAGGTAGGGGCGGTCGC
>JAYVJI010000333.1:0-6151 GCA_043769435.1 Verrucomicrobiota bacterium | reverse complement strand
GAAGGGTCCGCCAGATCCAGCTCGGCGCTTTTTTTCTGAAGATACTGCACGGCATCACGCAGCGGAGTGGACTCCAGTTTTACCTGTGCAATGACAATGCTGTCCAGCTTGTTGGCGATGCTGCCGCCGATGGCAGCGCTTTCCTCACCGGGCACCGCGAGCGCGGGCACGTGGGCTGCTCCTGGCACAGATTGTTCCCAGAGGCGATCCACATTATTCAGCATCCGGAGCCGCGTTTCATCCCTGGCTGCCCGCAGGTAGTTAGAGTTCAGTTGCTCTACTTTCTCAAGGCCGCGGCGGGCTGCCGTATTGGTAGCATCCACGGCGAGCACGTTGTTATACCCTGCAATAGCTGCGGCATACTGCCCTAGTTCGGTCAGATCATTGGCATTTCGCAGCATCCTCGCCACGCTGGCGACGTTGTTAGCGTGAACCGGAGTCATGGCTGGATTGAACCGGTCTGGGTCCTTGAGTTCGGCCAGCAATTTTTTCGCTCCCGGATCATCTGGAAGGATATCCTCTGACAATACTTCATTGAGCAAGGCACTGGCCTCTGAAAACTGGCCCCTTTCGCCCATGGCCCTAGCCTCCACCAATGCGGACTTTTCAAAACCGGCGGTGGCCTGTTCTCTCAGTTCCCGGGCTGCGGCGGCTCCCGGGGGCAGGAGCTTGATCGCTTCCCGGTATTTGGCGACTGCTTCTCCGGCCTTCCCGGAGGCAGACAACACGGATGCTTCCTGGATCAGTGTGCCGGCTTTAACCTGGGCTTCCTGTCTTCGCGCGGACTCGCGGGCCACGATGGACGGCTCCCCCTCATCGCCAGCAAAGCTTGATACTTGCAGTGCCAAGGCACACGCTAGGCAGACTCCCAAGGCCGGAAGGACCGGCGGGAGACTCAAAATTGATCTTACAGGTGATTTCTGCACAGTGGCTCGTATTTTTCCCTATACCACTGCCAGCCTAGACGGAACGTTTGCTTTTGGCACGGGGAAAATGATGCCGAGGCCAATTTTTTTTCTTTCGCCTTCGCTTGCATCCATGGCGGAATTCCACAATCACGTGTAGCCCTGCACTAAATGCTAATTTTCCAGCCTTTTGCTTTTGCAATTTCCGGAGACCTTGGTAGCAGTGTTGATCCCAATACCCGGCTGGACCATTTTGCCATGAATAAGACCACATCCACTCCCCCCTTTATTACCACAGGCCGCATTGGCCGCCTGCTCCTTGGTTGCGCGCTATTCAGTGCGGCTTCGTGTGCGGTTTACCCTCCTCCTTATCAAAACGATCCTGCCTTTGCGACCCCTCCACCAGGGAACCGTTACGGCTACAGAGGAACGGAAAGTCCTAACAACCGCACCGGGCGGGTCGCAACCAATCCGGATGAGTCCTCTGCCGAAACACCGCGCCGGATAGTAAAGATCAAGCGGGACCCCGGTGACACCACCGTCGACATCCGCCCGCCTGAGACGAAAGAAACCAATGAAAAGCCAGAGGAGAAACTGGTGGAAAAACCTGATGTGAAGCCAGCGCCCGCTGAGAAGAAAGACCCGCCTGCCAAGCCATCGGTGAAGGATGACCTTCCCTACGGAATTCCCGTGGTCGGCAAGCCTGGTAATGTTTACAGCCCCTACGCCAATGACAAAGGCTATGTGGATGTGGATGGCCTGCCGCGTGGCACGCGCGTGAAGTGCCCCTACACAAGCAAACATTTCCGGGTGCCGTGAGGGCCTGAGGCCGAGGCCGACCGATTCCGGGGACAAAGCCGGGTTTGAGCCGGGGTTTGAGCCGGGGTTTGAGCGGCCTTGTTTTTAAAGCAAATGCGGAGCCTCCGGGATGCGTGAATATGTTCCGTAAAAAAGGTTGAACTTTTTGCCGGATTTACCGAATATATCAATGTAGGCCGGCGAGGCTTCCCTACTCATATCCACCACTTTCCCATTATGAACCGCATCTCTTTTTTCCGGACAACTTTCTGCCGCAGATTGACCATGGCTCTAGCTTTGACTCTGCCCGTGGGCTCCATGACTTCCTGTTCCAATGTAGGGACTGCTGCCGGAGCATCCGTGGCTGATGCTGAACGCCGTGGAGCAGTAGCCCCCGGCTCCAGCGAGCGTTTCAGGAAAGACCAGCGGAATACCCGGGCCCAGGGAACCTTTGCCGGGGCGGGACTGGGAGCCCTCGCTGGCGCCATCATTGGAAATCAGCGAGGACAAGCCGGCAGGGGAGCGCTGATCGGTGGAGTCCTCGGTGGACTTGGTGGCTTGGCCGCAGGCAATGCAGTCGCCGACCGCAAGGCAGCTGCGGTGATGACAGATGTCAGCTATGATGTGCAGATCCAGGACGCAGCTGCGGCCAACCGCTCAGCCCGGGCGAAAGTGCGGAGCCTCCGCTCACAACTCGCTACTTTGCAGCGCCAAATCGCTTCCGCCCGAGCCGCCAACGACGCCCGCGCACTCACTAGGGCCAGGACCCAATTGCGGCAGATGTCAGCGGAGGCGGACCGTGAGGAGGTCCAGCTCAACTCCGCCATCTCCAGCGCCAGCAGAGCCCGGAGCAGCGCCGGCCGCAGCCATCCGCAGTTCAGCGGCCTGAACCGTGGCATCACCGAAGCCACCGAGGCGCGCAGCGAGGTGGAAGGCACCCGCCGTGAGATCGCGTCGCTGCTCAATCAGATCGACTGAATCAACCACAATCACCGTCACCCTGACAGCCATGAAACGCATTGCCCTATTCACCCTGGCCGCCTCCGGACTGGCCCTGACTTCCTGCGAGACCACCGGCGATCCCTATTCCGGCGGAATGTTCGGCTGGAGCCCGCAGAAGTTTGACCAGCGCATCCAGCAAAAAGATTCCCACCTGCGGGGCATCCGGGCAGATACCGCAGACCAGCAGCGGACCGCAGATGGCCTCAGCACTGAGGCTGCGGCTAGGCGCCGCCAGTTGCGCCGCCTGCAGTGAGACGCCGTCATGCAGCCAGGCTCCTGGCCTTTCTGCTGTTCCTGCCTGCTTCCAGCATCCATGCGCAGCAGGATGAAGCCGCGTGGGCTCTCTGGGCCACCGCCATGGACCGCATCACTGGTCGATATTATCAGGAAGTATCGGAGCAGTCGCTAACAGAAGCGGCAGTGAAACATATCATAGAACGCACCGGGCCCGCTGCCATCCGCCTGCAACCAGCAGGATATGGCGCCAACCCCAAGGAGTGCCGCGAAGTCTTCCGCAAATTTATAATCGGGGCCGCCGCCCTGCCGGGCAGGAGAACAGATGCCTTCGGCCTTACGGAAACCGCCCTTGAGGAGATCGCGGCGCATCAACTTGATTTTTGCAAGTATGACCGCCTTGCAGATGTGGAAGCCTCCAGCCATGCAGGAGATGCCAGCCCCGGCCTCCGACTGGACATTCAGGCGGATGGGCGGTTGCTCTGCCGGCCCCGGGAAGGAGCCTCCGCATGGCGTGCCGGGATCCGCTTTGGTGATGAATTGATTTCCATTGATGACCAGCCGCTGAAGGGCCTTTCCCGGCTACGTGTGCGCTCTCTATTGCGCGGAAGCACCGGCTCTGTCGCTATGCTGCAGACGTCCTCCACCTCCGGAAAAGTCCTCCGCACCGGAGTCCGGCGGGAGGTGGAGCCACCCAGCCGCCCGGGTCTGGACACGGCTTCCCTCGTGCCTGTGCTCCGCATTCCGGAGTTCACGCATGACACTCCCGCAGCCCTGAGCCATCTGCTGGAATCATTGCCACCGCAGTCCTGGCTGACCATTGATCTCAGGGGAAATTCGGGCGGCGATCTGAACGAGGCGGTGGATTGCGCCGCCATGTTTTTGACCGGCCCCCGGCCCATCAATGTCTGCACGAAAAAATCACATTCGGGCGCGGTCCCCTTGAGTTCCAAACAAGAATGCCTAGTCAAGCTGCGTGGCATTCTGATACTGGTAGACGGTGGTACCGCCAGCAGCGCGGAACTCTTCACCCTCGCCCTGCTCGAAGGCTGCGCCACCCGTGTCACCATCGGCGGCACCAAAACCTACGGCAAAGGTCTCTACCAAGAGCAGCAGGTTCTCGATGGCGGCGGGAGCCTGGCCCTCACCGTTGGGCAGCTCGCCACCATGAAGGGCACCATCTGGCACAAGACCGGCATCCAGCCGACGTTTGGAGGTAAATAATTCGTCGGCACCCAGCGCGTTTTTCCATGAGACGACAAGCGGCCACCTGTTGGCCGGATGCGAGGTTTACACCACTGTCGCACTGGTGCCGGGCGACCGCTGCAAGGCCTGATCTTTCAGCGGGAAACTGACCCCGCCCCGCCTTCATGGAACTCCAAATCCAGCACTCCGGTCTTGGCGGTTTCCGGTGCAGGCCGGCCTACGGGTTGGCAGGAAAGCAGGAAAATCGGGTAATAATTCCGGTTTGACAACATGAGGAGTCCCCTTATCCTCGCCGCCCCCCGTCCTGTGGCCGCCGTCAGCGCGGAAAGGCGGGCAGCACCATTTTTCCAATAACTTAATCCTATGTCCAAACGCACATATCAAGCTTCGAAGCGCACCCGCAAACAACAACACGGTTTTCGGGCCCGCATGGGTTGTAAAGGAGGCCGCATGACCTTGGCCCGCCGCCGCCAAAAGGGCCGCAAGCGTCTCTTGCCCAAGGGGGTGGAAGTTCACTTCGCCCGCCATACTCAGGCCTGATCCTCGACGGTTTCTGACAGGGGGTTCCACCTTGGCCTCCTGAAGCCAAGCTATGGCTCTCCCGCGCCGGCTGCGCGTCCGCCACACCGGAGAATATCACGCGGTCCGCCGTGAGGGACGCTCGTGGCCAGGCAAATTCATGATTTTTGCGACGCTGGCAGATACCTCACTGCCCCGGGCCATCGCCGGGTTCACGGTCACCAGAAAGGTGGGGAATGCAGTGGCCCGCAACCGCATCCGCCGCAGGCTCCAGAGCATACTCTATCCCTTACTCCCACAACTCCAGCCACAGCGCATAGTCATCATTCCACGCGCTGCCGCCACCCGGGCTGGCTTCGATGAGATCAAAGCGGAATGCCTCCGGCTGATGAAGAAAGCCGGGCTCGCAGGCGGGCAGCCATCCGCGCCATCCGCGCCTGCCAGCGTCTCCCTAGCAGGATCCGGCCCCGGTAGTGATCCCAGCCCCGGCCCGCCATGAAGTGGCTCATTCGACTCCTCATCCGGTTTTATCAACGGTGGATCAGCCCCGGCCTGCACAGGCTGGGTGGTCCCGGTGCCGGGTGCCGCTATGAGCCCACTTGCTCACATTATTTCCTTGAGGCCGTGGAAAAGCACGGCGTGATGAGAGGTGGATGGCTCGGCGTCCGCCGCATCTGCCGCTGCCAACCCTGGGGTGGCTACGGATACGATCCTGTTCCCCCATCCCGGCGCTCGTCGCCCCCTTCCTCCTGACCTTTTTCCCACACCTTTTTTTGATTCCTGAACTATGAAAATGAACCGCACTGAATGGGCCGTGGTTTTCCACTGCGCCATCGCCATGTTTTTTGTTTTCCGGTATAATACACCGCCGGCAAAACCACTGGATACAGGCAAAAAGGAGGCAGTAGAAGCAGCCACTGTAACGGCCCCGGCAGCACCCGGCGAAAAGCCCGCCGTGACGCCGGGCACAGCGGAAACCCCCGCCGCCCCCGCTTCCACTCCGGAACAGATCATCACTATCAAAAACCCTGCCGCAGAGACATCCTTCACGACAAAGGGCGGCGGCATCAGTGAGGTGAAGCTCACCCCCGCTCAATACGCGGGCAAGCTGGAGTATTTCATCAACCGCGATGGCCGGAAAGGCGCCATCGGCGCTTTCAGCCGCGAGCCGGGGAATGTGGATACCCTCGACTATACCGTAGCTGCACAGACGGCTAAGTCGATCACATTCAAAGCAAAATCAGGGGACCTCGACATCACGAGGGAATGGACCCAGGATGAAACCACCGAGCCCGCAGACGGCTCCGGGTATTTGTGGAAACTTAAGATCACGATCACGAACTCCGGAACAGAGAAGCACATAGGCGACTACTCCCTCTATGCCGGGATCATGACGCCTGTCCGCACCAACCACACGACGCCTATGGTCTCGTGGTATGCGAATGGCAGCGCTACGGAAGAAACTGTTAGTGAAAAGAGCGGCTTCT
>JAYVJI010000332.1:0-4919 GCA_043769435.1 Verrucomicrobiota bacterium | reverse complement strand
CCTCCGACTCCGGAGTCCGCTCCGTGCCGGGCAGGATGGGTTTGTCATCCGGCTCATGACTGTTGGAAAAGACGCCATAGAGCGAGTAGTAGTCCGCTGTCGGGATCGGGTCAAATTTGTGATCATGGCACCGGGCGCAGCTCACAGTCATGGCCTGAGTGCCGCGAAAGACCACATCGATCCGGTCATCAATGATGTCCGGTTGGTTATTGAGGAACCTGCGTCCCAGCGTCAGGAAACCCATGGCTGCGAGGTCGGAGTTATCCGTGGCTGCGTCCCTGGCCTTTACTTTATCCGCCGCTATCTGCGCGGTCAAAAACTGATCGTAGGGCAGGTCGCGATTAAAGGCGCGGATGAGCCAGTCCCTGTAGGTGTAGGCGTAGGCGTAGCGGCGCTCCTCCTGAAAGACATAGCCCTTAGTGTCTGCGTAGCGGGCGGTGTCCATCCAGTGCCGGGCCCAGCGCTCGCCGAAGGCAGGCATGGCCAGGAGGCTGTCCACCAGCCGGGGCCACGCGTCCGGTGCTCCATCCGCCAGAAATGCCTGCACTTGAGCACTGCTGGGAGGATAGCCGATGAGGTCCAGCCATGCCCGCTTGATGAGGATCTCCCTGCCGGCCCGGGGCGATGGCGGCAGGCCTGCGGCGGTCAGTTTTTTGAGCACATGACGGTCCAGAGGATCAGCCATCCAGTCCCCCCATTCCTGCGGCAGTTCCTCCGCTGCCGGAGCACCGGGTTCTTTCACTGGCTGGAAGGCCCAGTGACTGCGCCATGCGGCTACCGGCCCAGCAGAAGCGGGCCATGCGGCCCCCTGCCTGATCCATTCTTCTATCGCGGCTATGGATTCCGGCGACAGCCGGGAACCTTCCTTTGGCATGGGTTCCGCGCCTGCTTCGTGGCGGATCGCCTTCAGCAGCTTGCTCGCTCCGGGATTGCCGGCCACTATCACTTTTCCATAGTCGCTCCCCCGGTCCACTGCGGCCCGGATATCCAGCCGCAGCCCGTTGGCGGCCTTCCCTGCCCCGTGGCACTGGTAACAGTTTTCGGCCAATACAGGGCGCACTTTCTCCTCAAAAAACCGCAACTGCTCCACAGGGAATTCCTCCGCCAGTGCGCAGGCAGAAGTCAGGAAAAATAAGGCATGTTGGAAGATTCGCATGAGGTGGGCATATTGACTACGCCGCCCACCGCAAGAATTGTTCATTTTAAGCCCCATAGTTTCCGCTTCATGGTTGGCCCCCCATGGTTGGCCCCTCATGGTCAAGTGATGCAGGCCCCGCAGAAAGGGCACATCATCGGTGCCCCCACTACCCACTGCCCTACCCTTAGGTTGTGAAAGCTGGGCTTGCAGGCAGCCGGGGACGCTGCGACGCGCCACCATGTCTGCTGTCTATCATGCCATCGCCGCCATGGCCTCCAACCGCATCATCGGGCGGGATGGCGCGCTCCCGTGGCGTTGCCCGGAAGATCTTAGGTATTTCAAAGCCGCCACCATGGGCTGCCCGGTGGTCATGGGACGGCGCACCTGGGACTCTCTCGGACGTCCGCTCCCCGGACGGCGCAACATCGTATTCTCCCGCACCATGGCTCCGGCACCGGGCATGGAGGTCGTGCGTTCCCCCGCCGGGCTGGATGCGCTGGGGCTTCAGGGAAAAGTATTCATCATCGGCGGCTCAGAAATCTATAGTTTGCTCATGGCCCGCTGCAGCTCAGTGCTGCTCACAGTCATGCCTTTTGCGGCAGTAGGGGACGCCAGCTTCCCCGACTTCGAGGACGCGTTTCCAGTTATACAGGTCTTGAACTCTCAACCAGGCGTAGCGGAATGGCGGGAATACCAGCGGGCAAATCAAGGAGTGACCTCACCTGTATGAATCCACACGGGCGCGATGGAGAAGCCTGTTTCCTTGTAGATATCCAGCAGTAGCCGTATTGACATTCTGGAGCGGTCGCGCCATGTGGGTGCAGAATGGAATGCCTTGCTGTTACCCGCCGCCGTGCTGTTTATTGTGTTATTCTCCTGCTGCTTATCGGGGTGGTTTACTTTTACCCTTGGTCGCCTTCAGGCTCCCGGCAAGATCCGGCCCCGGCCCCGGCCCCGGCCCCGGCCCCGGCCCCGGCCCCGGCCCCAGTGGCGCCAACGGAGCGCCGCGCGCCACAACTAACAGAGATCAAGGAGGCTGCCGTGCAGGTCACAGAAGCCGTGCTGCAAACGGAAGCAGCACCGCAGGAGCAGCCAGCTCAGCGGCCCGCCAGTGATGTGCCTCCCGCGGCAGCCATGCTGCTCAGTCCGCAGTTGCAGGCGGCGTGGATGGAGGTTGCGCAGGCCGTGTTGGCGGATCCGGGGGCAGTTTGGCAGGAAGAGGAAGCCCGGTTTCGTCGGAAATATGCGGTGGAAATTGCCGCGGTTGAGGAGGCCTCAAGGCAACGGCTGGTGTTACGGCGTCCGGGCCAGCCTGGATTTCCGGCGCAACTGGTGGCCCCGCAGACGCCTGAGCTGCCGGTAGCGCCCAACACTGCGGATTTCTGCGCCGCGCGCACGGCCCTGCAGGCTGAGTCCACGAGAGCGGTGCAGGAAGCGGCAGCCAATAACGAGCCGTCGGAGGCAGCGCTGACCCGCTGGGAAGCCGCCAACAAAAGCCGGCTAACCCAACACCGCGAGATGGCGTCGCGGCTGCGCGAGTATCCATTCAACCATCCAGCGGTGCAGCCGCAGCCCTGATCCGCCCCGCCCCGCCATTCCTTTTCCTGCGCACTCATTCTCCACAAAGTCAGTCTCAACCTACCGTTCCCCAACCAATTCCCTTGAGAACCTGTCCCGTTATTCTTACAGCCCTGCTCTCTCAGTGGCTGTTGCCTGCAGCACGCGCGGCGGAGGGGGTGCCTCTGGTCACTTTTGAGTCGAATCAAGGGTTCGTGAATGGCGCGGCCATCCATACGTATGCGGCTGTCAATGGTCAGCCCGCATGGTCTTCACGTTTTGGCTCCGCTACTATTTCGCAGGCCCAGCACCGTTCGGGCTCAGCTTCACTGCGCCTGCATGGGGGCACCAATTCTGTCGAAGTCAGCCGCGCGTTCGCCTTCAGCACAGCACCGCAAATCATCTATATCGATTTCTGGATAAAACCTGTGGTCGAGACTGGCAGCACGCAGTTGAGCAGTGTGGAGGTGAACGGTGCCAGCATCGCGTTTGTGCGCTCGCCGGGCCGGGGAGGCTTTGGAACGGTGCGGGTACTGCACGGGATAGACTCGCAGCCGGGCCAGATGGATGAGTGGCCCGATACCGGCTGGCTCTTTCCGCTGCTGCCGGATGGGCGCACTTCATCAGAGTGGGTCCGCGTGACGATCCGCCAAGACTATAATGTGCTGAATCCGGAGTGGGACATATACCTCGGAAGTGCGCAGACACCGCCACGTCTAGCTGCAGGCGGAATGGACTATAGCGGGAGGGGTCCGGCCCCGGTGGAATGGCTGGCGTTTGGCTCTACCTCAGCGGCGGATGTATTCATCGACGATATGCAGGTCACCACGGCGCATCCATTGTTCACCGACGTGAACAATGATGGCATCGAGGACGCATGGGCCGCAGCGCATGTTCCGCCGGGTGCTGCTCCGGGGTTCGCGGTTTCCGCTGGCTACCGTACGGCACTGAGCACGGCTGGTCATTCCACAAATCTGCTCGCCTACATCGACGCGCAGGTGGCGCAAGCCGGCAGCGAGCGGCCTCAGCAGACGGACTCCGATTTCGACGGTATGCCCGACACATGGGAATCACTTTATGGATTGAACCCCAACCATGCCGGTGACGCGCTGCTGGACCCGGATTTCGACGGCCTGAATTCGCTGGCGGAGTACGGCATCGGCACCAATCCGCGCTCGACCCCACTGTATAAGGCAGCCCGGCTGCTGCCGCCGGGGGTAACTGCCAACGATGGTATCGAGACACCAACCTACGTGGTCTCCCCTGGAGGCACGGTGGCCGCGCGCTGGTCCAGGATCAACGGGCTGGGCAGCGGGGTGTTCACTGATGACGGAGTGGTGGCCCGCCCTGTGCCTATCAGTAATACCCTGACCCATCCCAAAGTGTCTGCGGTGAATGATGCCGGGGCCTGTGGAGGCAGTGGATACAGCTCTGACGACAGGACGGCAGCGTGGTATTTCAGCCCGGTGTTTGGTTTCGTGAACTTATCCGCCAGCTTACCCTCCGGTGCGGGCGGCGCCTGGGTGGACTCCATCTCTCCGGACGGGGTTGCAGCCGGTCACTTTTTTAATCCCAATATCGGGAAGTATTCGCTGTTCAAGTACCAGCCGGACACAAACGCGCTGACAGTGCTTTCCGCTAGTAACGCCGGCTTTTTCAGCTGGCCGCAAGTTGCCATCGACCGGAACGGCGACCTGTATGCAGCTGGAAACACTGGTCCCGGGGCCAGCTTGTTATGGAAGTGGCCTGCTGGTTCCGCTTCGCTCATTGGCGTTTCTCTCCCAGGCTATGCCAGCATGTCTATGGACAAATCGCGTCCGGAGCCTTATTTGACAGGTGGAGCGGGACCATGGACATCACCCTCAAGCTGGATTATGGCGTCGGATGGCACCATGCGCATTTTGCAAACCGGGGGCGGCACCCGGGCAAGTGTCAGCGGCTTCAACTACCAAGGTGACAGCGCAGGTGTGGTGGTAGAGGAAAATGCGTGGCAGACCGCCGCAGCATGGTGGCCGGCGGGAGCATCTGTCCCAGCCCTGCTTCCTGCCCTCGCAGCGCAACAAGCCACAGTGGCTAGAGGAACCAGCTCACGGCGGGAGATTGTGGGCACCAGCGCGACGAAGCATGTGGTGTGGCGCGACGGCCGGGTATACGAACTCAAGGAATGCCTGCAGGAGCGAAACCGTATCCTGCTGGGGGAACTGGTGGGCATCTCCGACTCCGG
>JAYVJI010000331.1:0-9378 GCA_043769435.1 Verrucomicrobiota bacterium | reverse complement strand
GAGTATCTTCAGGTGCTGAGGGATGCCGATGTCTTCGCCTGCAGCACAGACTTCAGCATCATCCCTCTAGGCAGATATGAAGAGCCCATTCCCCTCCTTACTACTGCTTTGAGCATCGTGCCCGATGGCGGCACCATCGTCCTCAACGGCGGCGACGTGAGCAACTCCGAGTTCCACTATCCTGCCATCACCATCACCAAGGCATGTGTGCGCAAAGGCCTGCCCGACAAGCGCGTCATCATCGGCCAGTGAGTTCTATTCTCGACTATTTCTCTGCAATCCTTACTGCCATGAAACACCTTTGCTCTGTTGTCTTATCCTTCCTGTTCAATGCCGGTGCGCTGCACGCCCAGCTCACGCTGGAGTGGTCCACGGCAGACAGCGGCGGTGGCACCAGTTCCGGCGGCGCCTACTCCGTCTCCGGCACGTTCGCCCAATCCGATGCCTCGCCACCAGCAGCCGGTGGTGGATTTTCCCTTGAGGGCGGCTACTGGACATTTCCTCCCGATGAGCTGGCCTTACCTGAAATGACGATCGCACTCGATAATGGAGTGGTGCTCCTCACGTGGGCGGATCCGGGATTTGCGGTGCTGCTGGAAACAAGCAGCGACCTCAGCATTTGGGCTCCGGTGGATCCCCCGCCTGCCGGAAATTATTATTACGATTTTGAGTCTGCACGGCGCTTTTACCGGCTGCGCTCCGAGCCGTGATTTCAGTTAATCAATCACGGCATTGCCTTAGCCGCCGGTTCGTGGCAAAGAATCGTTGATGTCCACACTTCCCGCCATTCCAGACCATACGCTGCTCAGCGTCATCGGGCGAGGCAGTTACGGCGAGGTGTGGCTGGCGCGAAATGTCATGGGCACTCTGCGCGCCGTTAAAGTCGTGCGCCGCGATGCCTTCGACAGCGACCGTCCTTATCTGCGCGAGTTTGAGGGCATCCGCCGCTGCGAGCTGGCCCTCCTTGGTCGCCAGCTGAAACTGCTGCCCGCCAGCCCGTAACAAGGACGTTCCCGACCTTGTCACCACCACTGAATTGACCTCACGGAAAACCGCGCGCGGGCCGCGTCAGTTTCACGCCCTTCCGGCGGGCATGGTCCACCATTTCCCCCACCGCCCGGCGGCGCTCGTCCAGCGGCAGGAAATTGATGCGCGCCATCTCCTCGCCAAAGGCGCGGACGTGGAAGTCCCGCATCACCTTCGACACCTTGCGCTGCCATCCAATGATGGCTGAGGACTGAGGGAGGTTGGAGTGCTTAGAGGCCATAGTAGTTTGCTTCGGCTTTCGGCAGCCACTCAACCACATCTGTGCCAAATGTAAAGCCCGTGCGTTCACCGGCCTCTTGGCACAGCGTCGCCAGACCGCGGTCGCGCAGGGGGCTGACCGGCAGGTGCTCCAGAGCGCACTCCACGCGCAGGCGGTGGGAGTCACGCAGCGGCATGGATTTCCCTCCGCTGCGGCGCACAGCGGACTGATACGGACGCAGATGCTTTTGGTAAATGTGGATGCGCCCTTGGTCCAGTTCCGACCAGAATACCTTCTCCGCCAGCAGCAGCCGCTTGGTCTGCGCGACATCCCGGAACGGCGCGAGCCCCAGCACCGGACGCTGCTGCTTCAGCCAGTCCGGCAGAGACCCCGCAGGGCACAACCGCCGCAGGATTTCGGCATCATGAATGTGCAGCCACCCGCGTTCATCCCCAGCCTCCAGCATCTGTCCGCCGAGAGCGGTGCAAAACGGCCAGTCCTTTTCACGGTTCGTCCGTTTCATTTCCCCCACGATCTGCGGTCCGGCATAGAACCCCTCCATGTCCGCATCCCACCGCGCGCTGCCGCGGGGAGCCACGCCGAAGACATCCAGACAAGTCTCCTCACCATGCGTCTTCCATGTGAAGTGCGCCGTCCATCCGCCCCGCAGCCAGCGGGCATCCAGCGGCGGCGAGAGATTCCCGCGATAGCCGCAGGCCAGGCCGGCCACCGTGGTCTCGTCCAGCAGATCGAGGAAGACGTCCGCTTTGTCAGGATCGCACAGCAGATCACAATCCTTTGTAGCCGCCGCGACGCCGAAATGCACGCACGCCATCCCGCTGGTGATGGCACACGTAATGCCCCGCTCCCGAGCCCGCGTCACGAGGGCATGGAAGAAAGATTCGAGTTCGGCATATGAGAGCATGGTCTGCCCCATGCATGGATCTACATCCGGTGGACGCAAGCGCCGTCGTGCCGGATGCGCCAGCCGCAATGACTCCCCGCCCTACTCCTGCAGTTGTTCGCTGATCAGCTCTCTAAATTTGGGTGGGTAGTTGACCTGCGGGATGGATACAAAGAGGGAGGGGGCTCACGCAAAGACGCAAAGAGGGAGTAGGGGGCGTCGGCTTGCGTCAGGCGTCGGCTTGTGCTAGGACGACGGGCACGGTGAGTTCGTTAGCCATCGTCGAAACGAAGGCCAAGTCGAGACTGGCAAAGTCATCAGAGGCAGCGGCCACGACATAAATACACGTATTGAATACGCACACTTTGGGCCGTTTAAACCGTCCGACTCCCGTTTTCAAGTTAATCCACAGACAAGGCTAGCGCTTTCTTTCCTTGGCGCGTTCTTTTGCCCCGGCTGCTTCTGTCTTGCGGAACTTTCCCTTGGTGCGGCGGGCTATGTCCCGGAGTAAATCCTCCTCTTCTTTTTTGTCTGCGCCAGTCAGGTAGTAGATGGTGTGGATGCGCGGAGGGCTGGCCATTTCCCGTATCGAGGCGGTGATGAGGTCATTGATCTCCGATCCCGGAATGGGTTCCATCCCGCCGCGCCCGGTGCTGCGCGTGGCATTGCCATCAGTTAACATAAAGGCGACCTCCGGCTGAAGGCGGAACACTTCCTCTAGGGCATAGTCATGGCGTGTGCCGCCAGGTCGGCCACCGGTGGGAGGCGCAGTGTTAGCGTCCACTTCCTCCATAATGTGCTGGCGGGCTGCGGCTTTGTTGGCATCAGTGGCGCGCACCAACTCCGGACGCCATGATCTGGCGCTGCCGCTCCAACGTATGATGCCGAAACGGCTGTCAGCGCTGAGGCTGTCGATGAGCTTGACTGCCTCCTCCCGGATCGCCTGGAATGACTGCTCTGTGCCGTGCTTCAGGAGCTTGCGGCTGCTGCCGTCGTAGTCACCGGTCCGGCTGAACATGGACTGGGAGACATCGATCATGATGACGACGCTCCTGGCGCTGTCTTTGATGTCGAAGAAGGCCATGCCGCTGCCTTGTCCCGTGCCGCCGCCGCCGCTGAGACCGCGGCCGGTGCCGCGTCCTGTGCCGCCGGAACCGATGAGGCCTGCGACCTGATCACTAACAACTACTGATGGATCCAGAGGGAGCAGCTGGCTCATGTCCACATCCGGCATTTGCGGTGCCTGAATCTGTGACGGCCCTGCTCCGGTGAGACGCTGGCTGTAGGAGGGGCGCGGGGCCATGCTGTCCTGCTTCGCGACGTTCATTTTATGCTCTCTGATCTGCGCCGCCATGGCCACACGGGGCTGTGCCTGGAAGACACCCTCCTCCTCGCCCACGAAGTAGCGGGAAGCCACCCAGCTGAGCGCGAGCACTACGATTCCCCCGTGGATGACGAGGCTCATAAGGAAGCTGCTGCCGGCGAGTCTGGAGGATTCTGAACTCATGGCGGTTCGGGCTTTGTTTTTGGTTTGCGGGGCTTGCGGGGTTTCTTTGCCGGCGGTGGCTGCTGCTCCGCTCCGGGCTCCGGCTGGCCGACGGCCTCATCCGGGATAGGCACTGGCCCAGGACTCGCCGGGGCCTTGCGGACGGGCAGCTTTGCCAGCCAGGCCGCTGCGGTGCCGGCTTCTGGAGCAGCGGCATAGAGCTGCACCAGATCCTCCGCGCAGTTCCTAGCGTTCATTTCATCACCGGCATCCCGGTAGAGCAGCGCCGCCGCCCAGAGCCCGCGGGCGGCCAGGTCAGTCTCCGCTCCATGGAAAACGTGGGCAAAAAGCAAGCCGTCGAGGGCTTCCTGAAAAAGCCGGTGATGCTCCGGCCGGATGTCGTCCTCCTGCTCCCAGCGCGGGTGATCTTTTGTTAGAGCAGCGAGCTGCACAGAGGCCGCTTCAGCGATCACTAGCTTCAGCTCTATGAGCACGCGCGGATCATCCGCTTCATGAAGTAGGCGGGCAGCCTCGGGCTGGACCTCATCATGCCGCCCCTGGCGCAGCATGACGCGCAGCCGCCCGGCGCGGGCCCGGGTCTTCCTGGCAGGATCCCAGTCACCGGCTTCGATCCTAGCATACACATCCAGCGCGCGCTGGAGGCGGTCCGCTGTGGGCTGATGCATCAGAAGTTCCGCGTAGGTCAGCCCCAGTTCTCCACCCTGATGCTTCGGCCGGCCCAGCCATGGAATCTGCTTTACCCACGTCTCCATCAGGGGCTCGTGACGTCCTTCCTGCACGGCCCTGGTCAGTGCCGCCGTCTCCGTAACGCTGCGGGTGAATTCCACGCAATCGATCTCCGCATGAGGCACCTCACGCTTCTCCGTGCCCCCTGCCGCAGACTTCCGTTCGATCCTGACGCCGGTATCAGTCCACAGCGTCACTGTGCATTCCACCCGGTTCGCGTTTTTGAGCACCACAACATCTCCACTGGCAGACGCGGTGACCAGCCAGAAAAGTAGAACCCCGCAGCGTATCATAACATGTGCAAATGCGCGGGCTTAGCGCTTTTCCATGAGCCAGGGTGCTCTATCCTAGGTATTTGCGCGAGTAATTCTGTGTTCATCATGGGCTTCATACACGCCGTCCCTAGCACACAACGGGTGCATTTTCACGAACAATTCCGCGGTTTTTTGGATGCGGCCAGCTTTGCACGGCAGGCACTTGGCTGCCAATCAATCGCGGCCCGGCCTGCACACTGCCCAAAGCGCCGCGGCTGCTGCCTCTGGAAGCCCTGAAGGATCTGACGGACTAGGTTCCTGATAAATAGTTAGTTAGTTAGTGCTGACAGACAGGATGACTTGCACTGGACGAAGAGCGCGCTCACACAGGGGCGTCACCTAGATCGACGGAGTTGCGGACTCGCGCAGTGCGGGCACGGTGCGGGTATGTACCATCGCCTTTTCCTTGCCCTTAGTCTTGTCAGTCTTGTCACCGTTCTGCCTGCTGCTGATTGGCCGCAGTGGATGGGGCCGCAGCGCGACGGGGTGTGGGAGGAGCCGGAGGTGCAAAAGGCGGATCCGGCACAGGCGGAGATGCGCTGGGAAGTGTCAACGGGTGGCGGCTATGCCGGGCCGGCGGTGGCGGACGGGCGGGTGTTCGTGCCGTCATGGCACCGGGCAAAAGAACAGCCTGACACCGCCAGCGGCCTGCGCGGAGAGGAAGAACTGCTGTGCGTTTCCGCAGCGGATGGGCGTGTGCTGTGGCGGCAACGGCGAGCGGAAAGCTACACGGTGGACTATCACGACGGCCCGCGGGCTACGCCCACGGTCCATGACGGGCGCGTGTATGCCATGGGCGCGGAGGGCCATCTGCTTTGTGCAGAGGCAGCCACGGGCACGGTGCTTTGGCAGCAGGCGCTCAAGGAGGTGCTGAAGACGAAGGCGCCGACGTGGGGCTTTGCCGGGCATCCGCTGGTGTGGGGAGAACTCGTGATTTGCTTGGGAGCGGGAGACAGCGGGACGTGCGTGGCATTTGATAGGAAGACCGGCGCGGAGAAGTGGCGCGCGCTTTCCTCGCGGCAGGCGGGGTATTGCCCGCCGGTGCTCATCCGCCACGGCGGGGCGGAGCAGATCATCCTCTGGCACGGCGAGGGCATTCATGCGCTGGACCCGGCCACAGGCCGCGTGCGCTGGGCGCTGCCGCGGGAAACGAAGTTCGGCGTGAGCATGGCCGCGCCGCTCTATCACAACGGGCGGCTGCTCGTTTCCGCCTTCTGGTGGGGCAGTAAAATGCTGGCGCTGCCCGCAGGTGAGGGTGCGCCACTAACGGTTTGGGAGACGCAGCGGGAGAGCGATACCCGCACCGAGCATCTGAATGCGCTGATGTGCAGCCCGCTGCTGGTGGACGGGCATTTTTACGGTGTGTGCAGCTACGGGCATCTGCGCTGCCTGGAGTGGACCACGGGCGCACGGAAGTGGGAGACGCTGGCGGCCACGGGCGGCAAGGAGGCACGCTGGGGGAATGCTTTCCTCACCAGGCTGGGCCTCACCGGAGGAGAGTTCCTCCTGAGCAATGAGCAAGGGGAACTGATCCGGGCGCGGCTCACACCTGACGGCTATGCTGAGCAATCGCGCCGCAAGCTCATCGAGCCTAACTGCCCAGACGTGAAGGAGCGGCCCGTGGTGTGGAGCCATCCGGCTTTCAGCGAGGGCTGCCTGTTCTGGCGCAATAGCACGGGGCTGCGCTGCTGGCGGGTGGTGCCGCGCAAAGCCTAACAGGGAAAATGATCAAAATGATCCAGTGGTTAAACCTGCACCAGTGAGTGAGGTAACGGCAAGGCCATGATCGCTACTCCGGCTCCAATTTTTTGGCCGCGTCACTTCGGTTTGCCCGGGTTAGCTGGAGGCAAAACCCGCACCCCACTTTTATTTACGCCCCAGTGCGAAATTCCATGACGTCGCCGTCCTGGACGACGTAGTCTTTGCCTTCGATGCGTAGTTTGCCTACTTCGCGTGCTTTGACGTGGGAGCCGGCGGTGATGAGGTCACTGTAGGCTACGACTTCGGCCTTGATGAATGTGCGCTCGAAGTCGCTGTGGATGACGCCAGCGGCGGCGGGGGCTTTGTCTCCGGCCCGGATGGTCCAGGCTCTGGTTTCCTTTTCCCCGGTGGTGAGGTAGGTGCGAAGGCCGAGGAGGTGATAGACGCTGCGGATCAACTCGGATACGCCAGAGTGCTCGGCTCCGAGATCGGACAGGTAGGCCTGAGCTTCATCCGCGGCGAGGTCCATCAGCTCGGCTTCGATGGCGGCGCTGATTACGAGGGCTTCGGCATCATGGCTATTCTTGACGAAATCCACGACTTTGCTGACATAGCGGTGACCAGCGGGATCCCTTGTGGCACTGCCCAGCTCGGACTCTGCGACATTGCACGCGAAGATAGTCGGCTTGCCAGTCAAGAGGAAGAAGAGCCGCAGGGCTTTGCGTTCGTCGGCATTGAGGTCGGCTGTGATGGCTGGCTTTCCTTCGTTGAGGTGAGGGATCAGCTTTTCGCAGAGTGCGGCCTCTGCCTTGGATTCCTTGTCGCCGGATTTGGCTGTTTTACTGACTCTCTGGAGGCGCTTTTCCACGCTGGCGAGGTCCGCGAGAACGAGTTCGGTGTTGATGATATCGATGTCGCGCAGCGGATCCACGGTTTTGGCCACGTGCTGGATGTCATCATCATCAAAGCAGCGCACCACTTGGACGATGGCGTCAACTTCCCGGATATGACTGAGGAATTTATTGCCGAGGCCTTCGCCATCGCTGGCACCTTTGACTAGGCCGGCGATGTCGACAAACTCAATGGCCGCAGGGACTATTTTCTGAGTTTTGGAGAGTTTGCCGAGGATCTCGAGCCGCTCATCCGGAACGGTGACGATTCCTGTGTTAGGCTCTATGGTGCAAAAGGGATAGTTGGCAGCCTCAGCCTTGCGGGTGCGGGTGACAGCATTGAAGAGAGTGGACTTTCCGACGTTTGGGAGACCTACGATTCCGGCGCGCAGCATGGGAGGAGAGAGTTGGTGGGTGGTGATCAGCGGCCGAGTTCGACGACGGCGATGGCATTGTGACTGTGAATGGACTCGAAGTTTTCTGCTTCGATCCGGGCTCGGCGCAGGCCTTTCAGTGCGCGCACCTGGACGGCTACGGCACGGGCGAGGTCTTCGACGAAAACGGGGGCGTCATAAGCGCGCTCGGTGACAAATTTCTCGTCGGGACGCTTCAGTAATGTGAATAGCTCCGTGCTGGCGGAGGACTCGACCATTCCGATGAGGACATCCGGCCAGAGTGGGGGCACTGTTTCCAGAGTGAGGGTGACGTAGCCGCGCTGATTGTGAGCGCCGCGGTCACTGATGGCTTTGGAGCAGGGGCACAAGGTGCCCACGGGGACTTTGACGGTGGTGGTGAAGGCCGTGGACCTAGCCCCCGAGATGGCTTGCCATGTGACCTCGTAGTCCATGAACGCGGCGCCGCCGGTGATGGGAGCTTTTTTCTCTATAAACCATGGCAAAGCCAAGTCCACCCGGGCGCTGGAGGCCTTGAGTTTTGTGCGCATCGTCTTGGCGAGGCGCAGTAAACTGGCCGGGTTGATCTCCCCTGCTGTTTTGTGCAGGCATTCTATGAACCGGCTCATGTGGGTCCCCTTTTGGGCGGCTGGAACGCTCACGGTCATGCTGGCAGTGCCAGCGGTGGAAAAAGTCGTGCCGTCCGGTCTGAGGATCTGGACTGGATACCGCAGGCGGCTGATCCCGGCACGCGCTATCGCCACGCCGCGGTGATCGCGCTCGCTTTGGGTATCCGGGAGCATGTGCATGGGAGTGGAGGTGGATGCGCGAAAATGAAGCAGGGGCGCAGATGAGGCGCCCCTGCTGTTGATTTTCTGGACTTTAGGGACCGCCGCGTCCCTTGATTCGGGCTTACCGTCAATGAACCACGGTCACGCCACTGGGCTCAGGGAACAAGGTTGAGAGAACGGGCTCTCTTCACTTCTCGGGTCACCTTGCGGTGAAGCCATGCGCTCAGGCCGGTGAGGCGGCGGGGGAGGATCTTGCCGGTTTCAGTGGTGAACTTAGCTAGGTACTCGGGACTTTTGTAGTTCATTTTCTCCACCCGGATGTCCATCCGGCGGTGGGGCATCCGCTTGTTGGCTTTGCGGAAGTTGATCTGGCGCTGCGGTGTCTTTGGGAGCATAAATTTTGGTAGTAGTTCCTCTGAATGGATTAGCGGATTTCCCGATGGAGGGTCCGGCGGTTGAGGAAGCGGTTAAACTTGATCTTCTCCAGACGACCGGGTGTGCGGACGCTTTTTTTGTTACGGGTGTTGCCCTTTTCCAGCAGGTACATGGTGGCGTCGTAGCCCATGCCGCAGCCCGAGTTCACATAGTCGTTGTTGCCGTAGCGCGAGCCCGCGCGGGTGTTGACCACGACGATCTCCAGCGGCTTCAGCTCGTGGCCGATGCGCCTGAGTTCATCGTCGACTTCCTTGGCGGTGATGACGTGGCCGTCCTCCATCGCCCGGAAGTCGAGCTTCACGCCGGGCTGGAAGCACCAGTCGAGCGGTACTTCGTCGATGGTGATGGCGCGCTCGCCTTTGTTCATCGTCGAATGGAAATGATAGGGCGCGTCGAGATGCGTGCCGTTGTGCGTCGAGAGGTTGACGTTCTCGACCGCCCAGCCCTCGCCGTCGGGCAGGTCTTCCTTCTT
>JAYVJI010000330.1:0-4475 GCA_043769435.1 Verrucomicrobiota bacterium | reverse complement strand
CCACCGGCGAAAACCACTTCCCCCTGATGGACCGCCTAGGCAACATCACCGGCTACCGCAGCTCCAATGCCGGCGCCCCCCACCTCCTCAGCGCGGTGTACGAGCCGACCGAAGGGAGACAGCCAGACTGTTTACCCTTATCAAAAATCTGGCAATATGACGGATTCGGCCGCGAACTCAAAAGCACCGGCCCCGCCGGCTCCGCCACCCCGGACCTCATGCCCTTCCGCTTCAGCTCGAAATACACCGATAACGAATCCGGGCTGTGTTACTATGGGTATAGGTTTTATGACCCCATCGCGGGGAGGTGGCTGAACCGGGATCCGATCGGGGAGAAGGGTGGATTGAATATCTATCGCTTCATAGATAACAGTTCAATGCAATATTTGGATTTGCTAGGTTTTCTGACAGTTACTTCCGACCCACGCCCAGATCCTGGCAGCCTCCCGGTCATAGAAAGCATGACAAAATCAGGGAATAAAAATGATGGAAAAACGCGAACGCCTGACGGAATTTCGGTGAAATGCAGTGCGGGAAAAATGGAAAGTTTTGATATGAGAGAACGTAAAGGGGATTGCTGTGCAACGGTAACATGCCACATTCGCGTAGGAAATTTTGAAATACATGTTAATCCGAATTCTCCAAATAAAGATCAGGTGATAGGTCACGAGCAAGCTCATGTGGCTGCATTTAACAAGCGAATGAATGACATCGCAGCCGCCCTTCGGAAAGAGACCGATTGTTTTCGTTCCATTGAAGATGCCAACACTGCAGCCAAATCATTGGAAACAAATTATAATAATAAAATTGATAAAGCGGCGGGTGAGGAACATAAGCATGGTGCAGATGGCAAAGGTGACAAAGAGTATGGCACTCCAGCTGAAGCCGGAAAGCCGGGGTCGCTAGTTCCGAAAATCCCGCCGACAAAACCGCTTCCATTTTAAACACATGAATACACGACGTGATTTTTATTTATGGGGATTGCTGGTGGTTTGCCCCCACAACCAAGCGCAAACAATTGATCATCCAAAAGGTGCTGCAGATGATACACCCTCCGAACTCTACCGTGGCATCAAGCAGTTAAATGCATTGCCGATTAGTGGCTGCGTGAGTACGAAGGGCAAGTTATCTTGTATATTTAGGCTTTTGGAGTGCAGCTCATGGGGGAATGCAAGTTACAGCATAAATTTTTATAAGGAAATGGATCGAACCCAGGCCGATTTTGTTTTTGAAGATGGAAATCACCCACCTGAGCGGCCGAGTGGTATTTGGCAGTCTGAGCGTAAACTGATCAGTCTCTCTAGGGAGAGCGTAAAAGAGCAATCCGAGTCTTTTGAGAAAATCCTTATCACAAAAGGAGATGATAAACGGGAGGGTATAGCTCAAAATTATGATGCGCCAAGTTATCGGTTCGAATGGGCAAAGATCAATAATTCATGCTCTTTTGATAGAATCAGAATGGATGATGACTTAGACGTTTGGTTCAATCGTATCGTTGAGAATTTTAAATCACTGCGGCGAGCTTGTTTTGATCATAAATAAGGTTCGGCTTCAAACGGTGTCCAAATGCAGAAGAAAATCCAAGAAAGGCCTGTCCTTTTATCTGTTTCTTGGGTGCGCGTGAAAGGCTTCGGCGGAAGGCAGGAGGACAGCCGTCAGGTCAGCGCGATCCCCCTTGCCGGCAAACCCGCCTTCCGCTCCCGCCTTGTCCAGCGCGGCTACACGCCCGCTCAACTGAACGCGCCAGGCTTCAACAATGATGATCCTGACAAAAACGGCCTGTCGCATTTCGCAGAGTTTGCCCTCGGCCTGCTCCCCGGGGATACTCCGCGCTGGGCGTTGAAAATCGAACCTGTTCCCGCCGAAAGTGGGTTCCCCGGTGAGGTGGACCTGCTCATTACGCTACCCCGCCTCCAACCGCTGGTCCTCTATAAACTGCAATCCTCGGCTGATGCCACCGGCTGGGAAACAGTGGAGGAACTGGAAGGCGCTGACTTTGACGACACACAAATCACCGTTAGAGTGCCCGGTGGAGGCAGTTCGCGGATGCTCGTCCGGCTGAGCATGGCATGACAGCCGCGCCATGATGCAGCGGACACCGCCCTCCTGCGCGCCGCCGCAGCCTGCTGTCCGCTGGTCCCGGGCGCGTATCTGATTTCCCCCTGACACCGCAGACAGACTGTGCATGGCTGCGCTGCTCATCAACACATGATCCAGGGAGATACCATCCTGCATTCCGCAGCGGCAGATACCACGACGGTGGCTCCGCCGCCGGCGGCGTGCCCTGTGTGTGGCGGGTCTCTGCCGCCGGGGGTGCGGGAGGAATTCTGCCCCGCGTGTTTGGTGGGTGACACCGGCGGCGGGAGCAGTGCCGGCACTGGTCGGGTGCTGGGGGACTGCGAGCTTTTTGAAGAGATAGGCCGTGGCGGCATGGGGGTGGTGTGGCGCGGACGGCAGCGCGGGCTGCACCGGGATGTGGCGGTGAAGACGCTGCCGGGCGGCGATTTTGCAGGCGCGGAGGCGCGGGCGCGTTTTCATATCGAGGCGCAGGCTGCCGCGCGGCTCAATCACCCTAACATCGTCGCCATCCACGATGTGGGTGAGGACAATGGGATGCCGTATTTTGTGATGGAGCTGGTGCCAGGGCGGACGCTGGCGGCAGAGACGGCGGATCGGCTGCCAGCCCCACGCACGGCGGCGACATGGGTGCAGCAGGCGGCGCTGGGTGTGCAGCACGCGCATGAGCAGGGAGTGCTCCACCGGGATTTGAAGCCGTCGAATATCATCATCGAGCCGGATCCGGCAGAGAGCGCCGGCAGGCCGCGCGTGATGGATTTTGGCCTAGCGAAACTGACAGACACAGAAAGCGGCCTGACGATGTCAGGTTCCGCAGCGGGCTCGCCGGCCTACATGGCACCGGAGGCGGTGCGCGGCGGGGCGGCGACGGCGCTGGGCGATGTCTATGGCCTGGGCGCAGTGCTCTACACTGCCCTCACAGGCCGGGCTCCATTCAGCGGCGAATCCGTGGCGGCGGTGCTCGCACAGGTGGAGCGAGAGGAACCGCTGCCGCCGCGCCGGCTGGTGGCGGACGTGCCGCGAGACCTGGAGACGATCTGCCTGAAGTGTCTGGAGAAAAACCCCGCTCAGCGCTACGCCAGCGCCGCGCTCCTAGCGGCGGACCTCGGCCGTTTTCTGAATAGCGAGCCGGTGCTGGCGAGGCCCGTGGCATGGCCGGGCAAGCTCGTCCGCTGGGCTGCGCGCCGCCCGGCGCTGGCTGCGGCGCTGGCCCTGACATTTCTTGCGCTGGCGGCCACCGCCATCATTTCCACCACCGCCGCGGTGCGTATTGACCGAGAACGCAAGAGCGCCGAGGCCGCAGCCCTGGCCGCCACGCACACCACTGCGGAGCTGCACGGGCAGGAAGCCAGCCGCCGCATGGAGCAGGGAGATTTCCTCGGCGCGCTGCCCTCGCTCGTCGCTGCCCTCAAGGCCGAGGAGCAGGACCCCGCCCGCGCCCGCACGCACGCCGTGCGTTTGTCCACCGCTCTGGGCGAGTGCCCCCGGCTGCTCCACCTGTGGGACTTTGGCCGTCAGAAACTCCAGTCCATGGCGGGCGGGGCCGATACCATCATTTCCGCCAATTCCGTCCTGTCCGCCTCCTTCAGCCCGGATGGCCGCTGGCTGGCGTGCGCCAATGGCTGGAGCATTTCCCTTTTTGATACCGAAACCGGAGCGCCCGAGCGCGGGGCATTCCAGCACCCGTCATTGCGGGCACGCCCGGCGTGGGTTGCCTTCGCAGCAGACGGCGGGCGTCTCTTGGAGGGCTCACTCAATGGCCAGCTCACGCTCTGGGATTTTGAAAAACGGACGCCCATTGTCTCCGGCATGGCCCACGCGCTCGGCACCCCGGGCACCTCATCGCTGTTCCGTCCGGTGATGGACCGTGCGGGCCGCCGGCTCGTGCGGGCTCAGTCTGGAAAAGGCGACCGGCTCGCGTGGGGCGGCGCCGGTGGTCTCAACGGCGCGGCTTGCCAGGTGCACGACGCCGCCACCGGAGAAAGGGTCAACTCCGGGGCTCTCCAGCACACGGACGACATCACCGCACTCGCATTCAGCCCCGATGTCCGGGCTCTGGCCATCGGCGGAGCGGACCGCATCATTCGTCTCATCGACACCCGCACATGGCAGGCCGGCGGCCCCCCGCTCAAGCTCACCAGCAAAATCAAGCACATCTCCTTCAGCAAAGATGGCCGCTGGGTCGTGGGAACCGACCGCCTCAGCCACACCCGCGTGTGGGATGCCACCACCAGCCAGCCCATCACCCCACCGCTGCTCATCGCCCCGCGTGCGGAGACCTCATGGCTCACCGATGACGGCCAGACCCTCATCGTCGTCGGCTACGGCCTCTCCTCCAGCATGGCCACCCGCAGCCTCACCCCCGGCCCCGCCTCCACCCTCATCACCCGTGCCGAACT
>JAYVJI010000329.1:0-7297 GCA_043769435.1 Verrucomicrobiota bacterium | reverse complement strand
GCATCGGCGAAAATTACGTCCCCTTCTTTTGGCGCGTAACCGATGATAAGCCGGATCGCCAGCATGGGGCCTTCCACTGGCGGAAGTTCGGGTAAAAAGCCGCGCCAGCCCAGCCAAATGAGGGGCCGTCCGGCGGATAGTGCCTGCTTGAGCGCCGCGGTAAACTGAGGGACTGCGGTGCCGCCGGTCCGGGCCAGCCGCAGCACTTCCGGGTCTACATCAATGATATTTCCCAAAACCTCCGGGGCATTTTTCTTTATTTTTTTAGCTGCTGCTTGGCAGTTCCGCGTCAGCTTGGCCAACTCTGCACCGCCATGGACCTGGGGCACGATGGCCGTCATTTTCGCTCCCGCCATTACAGCCAACTGTTGCAGCCCGTAGGTGAATACCACCGGCCATGCACTGCCCCGGGAATAGTATTCTATGATGCCGTTACGGTCACTGGTTTTTCCGATCGCCTCCAGCGCCTGCTCGAGCACGCCATACTCCGGATGGCTGCCGGGCCAAGCGGGGACAGGCGGCATCCCCTGTAGTGTCGCCACCCCGCTGGCTTTGTCCATGGTCATCACCGGGGCCTTGGCGATGGCCGGCTTTCCGGGTTTGACCGCCAGCATTATTTTCAGGTCCAGCCGCTGGGGCACGAAAACCCGGGAGTCCACAGCAGTGGTAATAAGGACAACTTGGAGATGCTCTCCTATCCAACGCTGGCTGGTCACCTTCACTCCCGCAGGTGGCGGATCACCATCATTAAGGTGGATGGCAGGCTGCGACTTCATCACGGCGGTCAATCGCTCCTCCAGGCGGCGGGCCAGCGTCCTGAATCCGGGCTTATCCGGGGTGCGGGCCAGAGCGGCCGGTGGCAGGAAGTCCAGCGTCACGGTCCTCAGGGTCGTTCCTTGTGTCAGGATCACCTTCCAGACTGGCAGTTCAGGATCAAAAAGACAGGCCTTTTGCTTCAGCATGTCCTTCGGTTCTCCCAGAGAAATCACGCCGGTAGTCGCATTTGCCACATAGCCGGAGGGCTTCAGTTTCTCAGCCAATTCCCCCGCAGGCAATTCCCACAGCGAGCGGTCATTCAGAAAATAGTCGAGCCCGCCGATGAATGGGACCACCTGCGCGCAGGCACGCCCGCTGAGCAGGGACAGGCAGAGTAGTATAGCGGGGAGCAAAGTAAAAGCCGGAG
Organism: Verrucomicrobiota bacterium; assembly: GCA_043769435.1. GTDB lineage: Bacteria > Verrucomicrobiota > Verrucomicrobiia > Verrucomicrobiales > V1-33 > JAYVJI01. The sequence continues at coordinate 6,114 of JAYVJI010000329.1, read as the reverse complement.
AGCGCATGGCGGCTCATCGCATCGGGATTTTCATCTGACAAGCAAAGGCCTTTCAATGGTTTCAACGGATTCAGCGGATTCATTCTCTTTTCATTTTTAGCAATTCCCACTTTCCCTTTCCGTTTCCCCCATGTTTCTGGAGAAATGTTAACTCTCGCGCTCACCGGCGGCATTGCCACTGGCAAGTCCTCCTTTGCGAGGATATTTATGGAAATTGCACCAGATGTGGTGCTGTTCGACTGCGATGCCTGTGTCCAGCTGCTTCTGGCAAAAGCCTCTATCGTGGCGGAAATCGAAGCCGCGATGGGCGGGGGCCTTCGCCTAGCGGATGGAGGACTGGATCGGTCCCGGCTGCGGGAGCGTGTTTTTGGCTCTGACACTCAACGGCTTGCGCTGGAAGGGATCCTCCATCCGCGCGTGAGGGCTGAGTGCCTAGCACGGCTGACAAAAGCCAGAGCCGGAGGAAAGTGTAAGTTTTTCCTTGCCGATGTCCCGCTGCTCTACGAGACAGGCTTTCCACTGGTCCGGGACCTCGACCTCGTGGTTGCCTGTAGTCCTCAAACCCAGTGGGAACGATTGATGGCCCGCAACCACTTTTCTGAGGAACTGGCGAACCGAATCCTTGCTGCACAGCTTCCCATTGCGGAAAAAATGAAGCGGGCCAACGTAGTAATCTGGAACGGTGGATCCCCCGGCGCACTCCGCCGACAATCTGAATCCCTAATCCTATGGCTGAAAACGAAATGAATGATACTAACAGAGATGCGGTCCCCCCCGGGGAACCGGGGACAGCTGTGGAGGAACCCCTTCCAGATCTCTCCGGCTTTGTCGCGCAGATGCACTTGATCCCGCCGGCTCCGGAAACAGTTTCACTGAATGAACTGCAAAGCCAGTCCGTGACGCACCTCTACGATCTGGGTGCGACGCTCGGTCTGCGGGTCGGAGGGGCGCGCAGCAAGCACCAGATCGTCTTTGAAATAGCCTGCCACTATGCCAAACGGGGCAGTGTGACCCATGCTGAAGGGGTCATGGAAATCACCCGTGAGGGATTCGGCATCGTGCGGAATCCACGCTACAATTTCGCACCATTTCCGGATGACGTATTCATGACTCCAGCCAACCTCCGGCGCTATAATCTGGGCAACCAAAGCGGAATCAAAGTCAAGGTCGTGGCGCGCGCCCCTCAGGACAACCGGGAGCGGTTTCTTTGCGTAGAGGAAGTTCTGGAAATCGAAGGAACTCCTGCTGCCGAATGGAAACCGCCGGTTCCCTTCGACAAGCTCACTGCGATGTTTCCAGTGGAGCGGATCATCCTCGAAAACCGCGCCACTAAATCAGTCGGACCTAGAGTGGTGGACATCGTGGCGCCACTGGGCAAAGGCCAGCGTGGGCTGATCTGCGCCCCGCCCCGTGGAGGAAAGACCGTGTTGTTGAAGGATATAGCCTTCGCCATTCAAAAAAACCATCCGGAGATAGAACTCATCGTACTGCTTATCAATGAGCGGCCGGAAGAGGTCACGGACTTCGTGGAAAGCGTCGGCTGCACTGTGTTTTCGAGCACGTTTGATGAGCCCGCCGGTCGCCACATCCACGTGGCAGAACTCGTGCTCGAGCGGGCGCGCCGGCTGGTTGAGCACAAGAGGGACGTGGTGATCCTCCTCGATTCTCTCACGCGGCTGGCCCGCGGTTATAATAACATGCAGGGCGGCAAAGGCCCCGCCATGTCCGGAGGCATGGATGCTACCGCACTTCAGAAAAGCCGGAAATTCTTCGGCTCGGCGCGCAAGGTGGACGAAGGCGGCAGCCTCACAATACTGGCCACGGCCCTCATCGAGACCGACAGCAAAGGTGACGAGGTCATTTTCGAGGAATTCAAGGGCACGGGCAACCTAGAAATCCAGCTCGACCGGGAACTGGTAGAGCGCCGCATTTACCCCGCCATCCACGTCCAGAAATCGGGCACCAGAAAGGATGACCTCCTTTACCATCCGGATGAATTCCGCCGCATCAGCGCCATCCGGAAACAAATGGCTGCCCTGCCCGCCGGAGAAGCCATGGAGGTGCTCATCAAGAGCATCAAGGCCACCAATTCCAACGCCGAGATGCTTCTGTCCGGTCTGCGCACTTAACTTATTTCCCTCCCACCACACCACGTGTCAGAATCAGCGCCACCGACTGGGCTATACATCGATACACCGGACAAGCTGCGGGCATGGCTCGAGAGCCTGCCGCCGCCAGCGCAGGCCCGCGTCGCCCTCGACACCGAGGCTGATTCACTCCATAGCTATAAGGAAAAACTCTGCCTCGTCCAGATGGCTGTCGGGCCCGCGAAAGCCCTGATCGATCCGCTCGGCGTGCCGGACCTTTCATCCCTCATGGCTTACCTTTGTGAGGCGGAAGTCTGGCTCCATGGCGCAGACTTTGACATGACTTTGATGCGAAGGACTTTCGACATCATTCCGCCTAGGATCTTTGATACCCAGATCGCTGCCCGGCTCAGCGGCGCCAGACAATTCGGGCTCGCTGCCATGGTGGAAAATACCTTTGGCATAGCGCTCAGTAAACAATCCCAGCGCGCGGACTGGGGACGCCGGCCGCTCACTCAAAAAATGATCGACTACGCGTTTTACGATGTTCACTACATCATAGAACTGGCGGATATCTACCTTGCCAAGCTCCGGGAACTTGGGCGGGAAGACTGGTTTCAGCAGTGTTGCGAAGACGCCCGGAATTCCGTCCTCAAGCGCCCGGCACCGGATCCCGATGACATGTGGCGAGTGCCCGGCAGCGGAAAGCTGCGGCCCCGCGGACTGCAAACACTGCGCACCGTTTGGTTCTGGCGTGACCACGAGGCCTCCCGCATCGATCGCCCCACGTTCAAAATTATCAGCAATGCCGAGCTGCTCGCCTTTGGCGAAGCCGCACAGGAAGGAAAGGAAGTCCGCCTGCCAGACCGCTACCCTCCTCCGTTTCACCGGCGCTTTTACAAAGCCCTCAATGACGCCGCCGCAGTCCCCGAAAGTGAATGGCCCAAACGCCCGGCACGCCGCCGTGTAGACCGCAACCTCGAAGCCGAAAAGAAGTTCGAGGGATATAAGGAAATGCGTGACCGAATAGGCACCGACCTCGGGATTGACCCCAGTCTTATCGCCAGCCGCAGCGTCCTCGAAGCCATTGCCGTCGATAAATCACTGGCACCACAACTTCTCCTTCCCTGGCAGTTGACCTTGATGGAGTTCTCGTGAAAACTGCTCTGCCCACTACCAGTTGAGGCCATTCACCTGTTCATTGACGGCGGTGGCTGGTTCGGACCTAACCGCACCGAAGCTAAGCCAAATTTTGGAAGGGAAGGCGCTAATCAATTGCAGTGTACAGTGAAACCTTCGGCGAAACCTTTCACACGGAAAATGGGTGGCCACGCTAGAAGAGGTTACTCGTCATGAAGCGGCGGGTGAGGCGCGCTGTGTTCATGGCTGCTCAAATGAGCTACCCGAGTTCCGAGAGCGTGCCGGTGCTGCAGCCGAAGGAGTCGGTGGCGATGCCCATTTGCTTTAGCATTCGGACGTAGAGGTTGGAAAGCGGGTAGTTTTTTTGGCGGTCAAAGGCGACGTGGCCTTGGTGTTTGTAGCCGCCGCCGGCGAGCAGGACGGGGAGGTTGCTCGATGAGTGGGCGGAGCCGTCGCCCATGTTGCTGATGGAGAGGACTTGCGTGCTGTCGAGCAGGCTGCCGCCGGCTTCGGGGGAGTCGTTGAGCTTTTGCAGGAGACCTTGCAGGAGGCGCATGTGGGCTTCCTCGTAGAGGGCGACTTGCTCGACTTTGCGCGGCTCTTTGCCGTGGTGCGAGGCGTCGTGCTCGCCGAGTTGCGAGCCGGGAACGCTGGGCGTGGCGGTCTGCTCGGGCACGCGGCAGACGATGACCCGCGTGGAGTCGGTCTGCGTGGCGAGGTGGATGAGGTCATACCATTTTTTGGTCTGGCCGACCCATTCGCTCGGGTCGTTTTCCGCCTTTGCATCCACGTGCGGTTTTGATTTGGCGGCCCAGGCTTTTTCCTGCGCGAGACTTTGCTCGGCTTCGCGGATGGAGGTGGTGAGCACTTCCATGCGCTGACGGTCGGCGGGGCTGATTTCGCGGTTCAAGGCGCGGAGCTGGTCGCGCATTCCATCGAGGATGCTTTTGCCGTCGTCGAGGCGGCGGATTTCGCGGGCGATTTCATCGGGCGTGCCGTCCACGAATAGCTGTGTGAAAAGTTGCGCACGGTTGCGATTACCCGGCAGGGCGACGCCTTTGCTGTTAAACGAAATCGCCGGGCCGAGCAGCAGGTAGGGCACGCGCGTCTGCCCGCCGACGTGCTGGGCGACGCGCTGGTCGAGCGTGATGCCGAGGTGCATGTCGTCCATGCGTTTGATGTTATCGGGAGGCACGCCGTTGAGCAGCGCGAACTCGGTGCGGTGATCGTTCGGGTAGCCGAGGTGCGACATGCCGGAAAAGACGGTGAACTGCCCGCGCTGGGGTTCGAGGATTTTCAAAAGGCGCGGTGCTTCGTAGTCGAGCCCGGCTTTTTCGGGGAAAAAATACGGCGCATAGGTGCCGAGCGGTCGGTCGAGGATGACCATTCGGCGCGGTGGCGCGGCGGCGGCGGCGGCGCAGGCAAATGGCGTCATGGCATCGAGCAGCGGCAGCGCGAGGGTGGCGGCCCCGGCTTTGAGAAAAGTGCGGCGGTCGAGATGGCGTTTCGGGATGTGCAGTGTGTTCATTGGTTGAGAAAGGCGCGGCTTTGGACGAGTTCGTGGATGAGGGTGCGCAGGCCGTAGTGGCTGGGTTTGGCGGCGGTGAGGATTTGTTCGAGCACTTCGCGGTCGGCGAATTGGAGGTCGGCGCCGGTGCCGTAGGTGAGCAGTTTGCGGGCGACGTTGCGGGCGATTTGTTCCGGGTCGCGGAGCAGGGCGCGTTTGTATTCGGCGAGGTCGGCGAACGCTGCGCCTTCGGGCGTGATGCCGGAGGGATCCACTGCGGCGGTGAAATACACGTGCTTCATTTCCGGGTAGTTTGGCAGCGGCAGCAGCGCACTTTTTCCATCCACTCCCAGCGGCGAGCGGTAGCGCTCGCGATAGCCGCCGAGCACGTCGTAGCTTTCCAGTGCAAAGCCGGGCGGGTCAATCTGTGCGTGGCAACCGGCGCAGGCGGGCAGGGCGCGATGTTTTTCAATCTGCTCGCGCAGCGTGGTCGCGCCCCGGATGTCTGGCTCGATGGCGGGCGTGTCCGGCGGCGGCGGGCTGGGCGGACGACCGATGATGCGCTCCAGCATCCACACGCCGCGCTTGATGGGCGAGGTGTAGGTGCCGTTGGCCGTCGCTTTCAAAATGCTGGCGTGCGTGATGACACCGCCGCGATGATACGCGGGAACGAGCGGCACTTTGCGAAACTCACTGCCGTCCACGCCGGGGATGCCGTAGTGCTTCGCGAGGCGTTGATTGAGCATCGTCCAATCCGAGTCCACGAACTCCGTGACGCTGCGATCCTTCGCGAGCACTTCGCGGAAAAAGCCCTTCGTTTCCGCCGCGAGCGACCAGCCGAGTTCGTCGTCGTATTCGAGATACTGCTCGTCGGGTTTCATGGTGAGCACCTTGCGCAGGTCGAGCCACTGGCTGGCGAAATTTTCCACCAGCGCCTCCGCCCGTGAGTCGGCCAGCATCCGCTCGACTTGTGCGCGCAGCGTCTTCGGCTGGCGCAGTTCACCCCGCGCGGCGACGCCGAGCAGCGCGGCATCCGGCGGCCCGCTCCATAGAAAATACGCGAGCCGAGTGGCGAGCGCGTGGTCGCTCAGCAGGCCGGGCGGCGCGAGGTGAAAAAGGAAATGCGGCGAGCAGAGCGCGGCTTTGTAAGTCGAACGCATGGCCTCCGCAAACGACACGCCGCGAGCGAGCCGTTCGTGGGCAAACGCGACGTGATACTTCGCCGTCTCCTCGCTCACCGGCCCGCGAGACGCACGCGGTAGAAATGCGCGAATGAGCCGCTCCGCGTCCGCTTTCGCATCCGCTGGCACTGGCACGAGCGGGTTGTTGTTGAACTGCTCTGGCCTCCACATTTTCCAGTTGTCCGTCGGCACGGGTTGG
>JAYVJI010000328.1:0-5707 GCA_043769435.1 Verrucomicrobiota bacterium | reverse complement strand
CTCACACAGTTCGCGGCCATAGGCATGTGGCCCGCAGTTACTGCCCCTGTTTTCTCCCAGCATGGCGGCAGCGTTTCCGCAGGTTACACCTTGGCGATTACCAATCCTAACGCAGGCGGGGGAGTTGTATATTACACGCTCAATGGCAGTGACCCGGCTGGTGCCGCCGGCGCGGGGACGCTGGAACTGGTGAGCCCAAGCACCGCATCCGTCTACAAGGTTCCTTCCTCCCAATACTCCGGAAACTCATGGAAAAACGTCACTGCCCCTGCTGACATCGCCACGTGGACTGCCGGGAGCGCCGCTATTGGTTTTGACGCCACGCCGGTTTTTGCACCGCACATCATTTCCACCGTCACCGGTATGCAAAATGTGCGGTCCACTTGCTATCAGCGTATTACTTTCAGTATCACGGCTGCTGAGAAGGCTTCGCTGAGTTCGCTCACTCTGAACCTGAAGTATGATGACGGTGCCTACATCTTTCTGAATGGCAGCGTCCCGCTTCAGCGCTTGAATGCTCCCACGACTTCGCCGGCTTTCACTGACGCGGCACCCACCGCGCGGGCAGATGCCAGCGCGGTCATTTATCAGGCAATCGATCTCACGCCACAAATCGCATCATTGACGACCGCCACTCCTAACATTCTTGCCATCCAGGGAATGAACGTCGGTGCTGCGGATGATGACTTCCTTTGCTCCCCGCAACTAGTAGGTGGAATCCTAAACGATGGTCTGCCAGCTGCCGGTGCGCTCGCCTATTCCAGCGCATTTGTTTTGCCGCAGACCGGCGTAGTGAAAGCCCGCACCCTCTTGAATGGCCAGTGGTCCGCCCTCACGGAGGCCAGTTTCATAGTCGGCGTCCCCGCCAGCAGCACCAACCTCACCGTCAGCGAGTTCAGCTATAATCCCGGGGCGCCCAGTGCGTCAGAGATCGCGGCAGGCTACACATCCTCACAGATGTTTGAATTTGTTGAACTACAGAATATTTCAGGTGGCCCCGTACAGCTCACTGGCGTCCACTTTGATGACGGTATAAAATTCGACTTCACCACGGGCAGCGCCACCCAGCAACTGGCTGCCGGACAACGGATAGTATTGGCTTCCAACCCAACAGCCCTGCAGTTCCGCTATCCCGGACTCGTGGTCGCAGGAACCTTTGCAGAGGACAGTAATCTGTCCAACGGCGGTGAGCGTTTCGAACTGATCGCAGCGAATGGCTCCACCATTTTCGACTTTATCTATGATGATGTCGCCCCGTGGCCGACGGCGCCGGATGGAAATGGCTTCACTCTAGTCCTCATTAATGCGATGCTCGATCCTGAACTCGGGCTGGCCTCTAACTGGCGCGCGAGCGCCCAGAGCGGCGGCACTCCCGGTGGTAGCGATGCCGATACCTACGCAGCGTGGGCAGGCAGAAATAGCGTCCCGGCCACAGCAGGCGATGACCCTGACCACAACGGACTGGCTTCGCTTACGGAATACGCACTTGGCTTTACGCCGCCGGCGGCCCCGTCCGGCCTCATTTCAGCTGCCTTTGAGAACGTCACCGTCGTTGGCGTCACGGCTACCTACATCGTGCTTCGCTATAATCAGGCAGCAAATGCTGATGACGTCCGCGTGACTCCGGAAATCACCACCGACTACACTACGTGGATCCCTATGACCATGGAAGTGCAGCCGCCTGTTAGCCTCGCGGGTGGCCTCATCGGTAAGGCGATGCGCTCAGCTCAGCCGGTTTCCACCCAGCACAGAGCCGGCGTCAGACTGATGATATCGACCATTCCCTAAATCGCCCCATGAGGCATTAAGACCCCGATTGCATTCCCGGGGTCTGACTCCGAGCAAACCCAGCGGTGCCGGAGAATGCTGGCATACCGCTTATCGCACGCTTTCCGCTCTGAAAGGCACATCGCTGTAGTGGTTAACCACTATTCTTATAAATATGCAAAAACGATCCTTCCTTCGCAGTCTCGGCCTCGCAGCCGCTGGCTTGCCCAGCGCCCTTGGGCTGCCTTCCGCCTTTGCGCAGCAACCAGCCGCGCCGCGCAAGCCGCTCATTGGCATCGCGAGCTTGACGGATAGCAATTACGTCCGCGCCATCCGCGAATCAGGAGCGCTTCCGGTGATACTGCCTAACACAGATGGCAGTGCGGCGGGGATCGATGAGTATCTCGAAATACTCGACGGGCTGCTGATGCCGGGCGGCGCGGACATTCCGCCGTCGGAGTGGGGCGAGGAGCCGCACCCAACGGTGAAGCTTCTCGACGATGATCGCTACCATTTTGAAAAGGCGCTCATCTCGGCGTGGATTAAGCAGACGAAGAAGCCTCTCCTCGGAATCTGCCTCGGCAGTCAGTGGATCAATGTCGCTCACGGCGGCTCGCTCGTGCAGGACATCCCGTCCGAGTTTGGGGTGAACCACCGGGAGGTGAAGCACCCCGTCACGCTCGAAGATGGGTCGAAGCTTGCCGCCATTTTTGGCGAGACGACTTTTGAGGTGAACTCGCTGCATCACCAAGCCGTGCGCAAGCTCGGGACGGGACTTCGCATCGTGGCGAAAAGCCCCGATGGCATCGTGGAAGCGACCGAGAGCACAGACCCCGACCGTTTTCTCATCGGCGTCCAATGGCACCCAGAGAAATTGTTTCAGACTGATTTGCGGCAGCAAAAACTCTTCAAAGCATTCATCGAAGCCGCATCGGCGCGCACTCACAAATAGTACAACTAGTAAGAAGATTATGCAGTTCTCCTTTGGCGTCGCCGTCTCTCCCCCCCTGCTTCTTGGAATTGCAAACCCATCGCCAAGGCCAATAAAATCGACCACATCCGCCGGGTGAGCGCAAAACCCGGCTGCGGAACGCCAACACCCAGCACGTCCTGTGCTTCCCCTCCCACAAAGGACTGCGGGTCCAGAGGCTTTTATGCAGGGTGTATTCAATTGCGTAAAGAGATTAAAGAGATCACAAGTGAAATAGACCACCATGCCGACAACCAGCACCCTAACACCAAAGCGCCTCCGTTTCGGAATGGCTCTCACCATCATCGCGGGCCTGCTGCCCGGCGCGTTCCGGGCACTAGCCGCCGATGCGCCGCCGAAGCCTAACATCATCTTTATCCTCGCGGACGACCTCGGGTATTCCGACATCGGGTGCTATGGCGGGGAGATTGCCACGCCGCAGCTCGATGCGCTGGCGAAGGAAGGGGTGCGCTTCACGCAGTTCTACAATACCGCGCGCTGCTGGCCCTCGCGCGGTGCGCTGCTCTCGGGCTACTACGCGCAGCAGATTCGCCGCGACAAGTTGCCGGAGGTGCCCGGCGGCGCGCAGGCGGTGCGTCCGCAGTGGGCGCGGCTGCTGCCAGAGTTTCTCAAGGACGCGGGCTACCGCAGCTACCACAGCGGCAAGTGGCACATTGATGGCAAGGTGCTCGCCGCCGGGTTCGACCGCTCACTCAATATGCGCAACGACGGAAACTTTTTCACCGCGCGCGGCAACTTCATTGACGATGTGGCCGTGACGCCGCCAGCAGACGAAAAAGGCTATTACGCGACCATCGCCACCGCCGACCACGCCATCGAATGCCTCAAAGACCACGCCGCGAATCACGCGGGTCGGCCCTTCTTCCACTACATCCCGTTCATCGCGCCGCACTTCCCGCTGCACGCGCTGCCGGAGGACATCGCAAAATATAGCGACAAGTATCCCGCCGGCTGGGAGGCGATGCGCGAGGCGCGCTACGCACGGCAGAAAGCACTCGGCCTCACGACGACAACGCTCTCGCCGCTGGAGCGCGAAGTGGGGCCGCCCTACGCCTTTCCCGATGCGATGACAAAGCTCGGCTCCGGCGAGGTGAACCGCCCACTGCCGTGGAGCGAACTCAACGATGAGCAGCGCCGTTTTCAGGCCGCAAAAATGGCTATCCACGCGGCGATGGTGGACCGCATGGATCGCGAGATTGGCCGCATCATCGCGCAGTTAAAAGCGATGGGTGCTTATGAAAACACGCTTATCTTTTTCGCTTCGGACAATGGAGCCAGCGCAGAAATCATGGTGCGCAACGGCGGTCATGATCCGCAGGCTCCGATGGGCAGCGCGGCATCCTACCTGTGCCTTGGCCCCGGCTTTTCCAGCGCGTGCAATACGCCGCACCGCCGCCATAAATCGTGGGTGCATGAAGGCGGCATCGCCACGCCGCTCATCGTGCATTGGCCCGCGCGCATCACGGCTAAGAACGAACTGCGCCACACGCCGTCGCATGTCATTGATTTCGTCCCCACCGTGCTCGAACTCACCGGGGCGTCGGTGCCGAAGGAATGGCAAGGCGAGCCACTCCCGTCCTTGCCCGGCCGCAGCCTTGTCCCCGCCTTTGCCAAGGACGAAACCATTGCCCGCGAGAGCTTGTGGTGGCTGCACGAAGGCCATCGTGCCGTGCGCGTGGGCGACTGGAAACTCGTCGCGGACAACGGCAAACCGTGGGAACTCTACGACTTGAAAACCGACCGTGCGGAGCAGCACAACCTAGCCGCCACCATGCCGGACAAAGTGAAGGAATTGGAGCAAACATGGCAGCGGCAGACGGACAGTTTTACGGCACTCGCGAAGAAGTTCCCAAACCGCGCGCAGCCAAAAACCGGAGGCGCTGAGAAGTAGCCCGCCAGCATTTCTGGTGTGAAGGCAAACGCCTTGAAATGCACCCGATGTATGGCTCTCCCTGCTCAACTCCGAGTCCTTTAGACACCTTTGATGCCTGATAGCGCTGGCCTGCAACCCAAGGCCATTCAAGTTCTCCAAACACGGTCAGAGCGGCGCGGGGGTGGCCGGAGCACAATCGTTGAGACCCGGATTGCATTCCCGGTTTGAGGCGCTTTGAGTGCCGCCATGCTGCTGGTCATCGACAATTACGATTCTTTTACCTACAATCTCGTGCAATACTTTGGCGAGCTGGGGGCGACTCTGCTTGTGAAGCGGAATGATGAGATCACGCTCGACGAGATAGCGGCCCTGAATCCGGAGCGGATCTGTATTTCTCCCGGGCCCCGCACGCCGAGCGAGGCCGGTATCAGCAATGATGTGCTCAGGCGCTTCGCCGGGACGCGCCCGATCTTCGGTGTCTGCCTGGGCCACCAGTGCATGGGTGAGGTTTTCGGAGGGGAGGTCATCCGTGCACCGCGGTTGATGCATGGGAAAACCTCCATGATGCACCACAATGGCGAGGGCCTTTTTGCCGGACTTGATAACCCTTTTGAGGCCACTCGTTATCATTCGCTCATTGTGCGACGAGAATCGCTGCCGGCGTGTCTGGAGATCACAGCATGGACAGATGAGGAGGAAATCATGGGGCTGAAGCACCGGACGATGCCTGTTTATGGTGTGCAGTTTCACCCGGAATCCATCCTGACAAGTGGCGGCAAGCAGATGCTAAAGAACTTTCTGGAGATTTAGCAGGGCTGCCGGCCGTGGCTGCTCACGGGCGTTTTGTGGTTGCCGCAAAGAAATTTGTGACCGCCCCCGGTCCGCCTGCGTCAGCACTAAAAATGAATCCATGCATTCACCTGAACTCTCACCTCCAGTGGACTGGGATGTGCTCATCCGCGAGGTCCTGGAGGGGAATCAACCGGCTGCCCGCAGCATGGTCGATGCATTGTACAGTCAGGTCATCAATATCATCCGCAGACACCTGCCCCGGACGGCAGATGAGCAGGACCTCG
>JAYVJI010000327.1:0-1940 GCA_043769435.1 Verrucomicrobiota bacterium | reverse complement strand
CGAACTTCTGATGAGGCCTGATTTGCCTCGTTTTACCCGGTGAATAACCTTTTGATCCTGACAAATCACGCCACCTGCGGGTGGGTTGGCAAAAATAGTTATGCACACACAGAACCGGCCCGGGGGCTGGGGAAAGCGCTGGACCCCTCAATACAAAAGGGAAAAGGCGATGCCCATGAATCCGTGGCTCCCCTCCGTAAAGCCCTGGCCTTCCTGCTTCTAGCTCATTGTGAATAAGCTGAGAACAAGTCGGGGCAGAGTTGCCCGAAAATCGATTCCAGCTATGTTCTACGGGCGTTCCGCAGGGCACTGGCCCTCACACTTTCATTCCTTGGCTTTTCCCCGGACGACCGTCCTTGGCGCGACTTACTCTCCGGTTATTCACCATGTTCACGCTGAAATCTGAAGATCCCGGCTCGCTTGCGCGGCGCGGGACTCTGGACCTCCCTCACGGGAAGGTAGAGACCCCTGTGTTCATGCCGGTCGGCACGCTGGGCAGCGTGAAGGCGATTTCGCCTGCGGAGCTGGTGGACCTGGGCGCGGAGATCATTCTCGGGAATACCTACCACCTGAATCTACGGCCCGGCTGTGACGTCATCCGCGCGGCCGGCAGCCTGCACCGCTTCAGCCGCTGGGGCCGGTGCCTGCTCACCGATAGCGGCGGGTTTCAGGTGTTCAGCCTCGCCAAGCTACGCAAAATCAGTGAGGAAGGCGTCACTTTTCAAAGCCATCTGGACGGCTCCCGTCACTTCATCGGACCGGAGACGAGCATGGAAATCCAGTCCGTCCTCGGCTCGGACATCGCTATGCTCTTTGATGAATGCCCGCCCTGGCCGGTCACAGAAGAAGCTGCGGCCCGGAGCCTGGACCTCACGCTCCGCTGGGCACTCCGTTGCAAGGACTGGGTAGTCAACAACCAACCAGTCACCGACACCGGCCGGCGCCAGCATCACTTCGGCATCGTTCAGGGGAGCAGCTACGCCCACCTCCGGGAGCGCTCCGCCCGCTCACTCGTGGAAATGGACTGGGACGGCTATGCCATCGGCGGTGTCAGTGTGGGCGAGCCCGAGCATGAAATGATGGCGGCGGTGAGGAATGCGGTGCCGTTTTTGCCCGCTGACCGGCCCCGCTACGCCATGGGTTTGGGCACCCCGCCGCAGATTCTCGAAATGATAAGCCTCGGGGTCGATATGTTTGACTGCGTCATCCCCACCCGCCTCGCGCGGCACGGCACTGCATTCACCTCCTGCGGGACCATCAATATGAAGAACCAGCGCTTCGCCATGGACCAGGAACCCATGGAACCGGGCTGCGGCTGCTATGCCTGCAGGGAGGGTTTCAGCCGCAGTTATGTGCGGCACTTGTTCCGTTCCGGGGAAATCCTGGGAATAAGGTTGATTTGTCTCCACAATCTGCATTTCTACCTGAATCTGGTCCGCCTTGCCCGGGAAGCGATAGAAGATGGAACATTCTCCACCTTCCGCGCCGCTTTCGTGGCATCCTATTCCTCTGCCACTCCAGCACCCGTCACCCTTTCCTCCTGATTTCCCAATGTCCGCAGCACTATCTCTCACTACTCTCGCCCAGGCCGACCCGCAAAGCGGCGCCATGATGCCGATGATGATGATCATCGTTTTCATCGCGATGTACTTCATGATCATCCGCCCTCAGCGCCGGGCGCAAAAGGAGCACATGGCCCGTATCGCGGCGCTTAAATCCGGCGACGAGGTAGTAGTGGCCGGTATTCACGGACTCATCACTAATGTAGCGGAACGCACCGTCACGCTTAAAATAGCAGACAATGTCAAAATAAAGGTCGACCGCGCCAGCATCGTTACCATTTTGAAAAAGTCCGATGAGCCAGAGCCCGCTGCTGCCGCGTCCAGCGCAGAAGCTTGATTTTTCCAGCCGGACGGAAATCTCGTAGTCACTGCCCTGTG
>JAYVJI010000326.1:0-3303 GCA_043769435.1 Verrucomicrobiota bacterium | reverse complement strand
CAGTCTCCCACCCACTCGCTGCCCCCGAGAGAGCACTCATGCGCACATTCCTGATCAGCTACGACCTCGCCCGCCCCGACGTGGCCCGCAACCGCCTCGTCACTGAAATCATGCAGATCGGTGAGGCCTGGGCTCGCCCCTTGGCATCCACCTGGTATGTTCGCACCTCCGATCGGCGGCGCGCCTTGGAAGCCCGCTTGCGCCCCTTACTCGACACCGACGACGGCCTCGTGATCCAGGAGGTAGAAGCCGATGCAGCCATGCTCAATACGGCACTGCGCTGGTTTCGCCAGCGGCGAACTGAAGTTACAGCCGCGATACCAACAAATGTGATCGCGTTTCCGGTTGGCCAGGACGCAGCAAACATTGCGCCGGCGGCCGCCGCCTGAAGCTCCAGACCATACCAGAATGAGTTTTGCGTCGCCCGCCCCTCTCTCGGGCGGCGCACGGCGCGGAAGCGGACCAGCCCCGGCCGCTTCCGCGCGCCCCAACCGCAGCAACCCGTCGCTGGCGGTCGGTGCCGCGCAGCGAAGTAGCCAGGGACCAGCCAAGTCAGTCTCCCCCAGGACGCGCCACGCGTTTTCAGCTTCCTCTCGATCCCCCGATCAACAGCTGAGCTGTGGTGCGTCCAATTTTTTGAAGTGCCCCCAAAATCAAAAGGCGGGCGGTCTGGCCCGTGCGCGCAGGCGCACAAGCGAAGCAAGTGTCCCGCCAGCCGAGCGCGAGGCTGGCCGCGCTCGCAAAGCGAATGCACAATCAGTCGCTATGTCCGGAACGCCGACATAACGTCTGGCCCCTCATGGCTTCCATGCCAGAAAATTCGCAATCAGCCGCAACCCCAGCGCCTGACTTTTTTCCGGATGGAACTGCGTGGCCGTGAGCCGGCCCCTCTGGATAGCGGCGGCAAAGCGCATGTTGCCATATTCAGTGGTGGCTGCGATGAGGGATGGATCATCAGGCTCAGGGTAGTAGGAATGAACGTAGTAGAAAAATGGCGCTGCACCGAGGCCATCCCAAGCGGGATTCCCGGCATCGGTCAGGTCCGCTTGATTCCAGCCCATGTGGGGAATCTTCAGGCCCGGAGCGGATGGAAAGCGCACCACCCTGCCTGGAAAAACATTCAGCCCTTCCACGCCGGGATTTTCTTGCCCACCGCTGAAAAGTGCTTGATAGCCGATGCAGATGCCTAGGAAAGGGCGGTCCTTCTGGATCCATTCTCTGAGCGGTCCCACCAGTCCCCGCTCATGCAGGGCGGCCATGCAGTCGCCGAATGCGCCCTGCCCGGGGAAGATCAGAGCGGAGGCCTGGTCCAGGCCGGCTTCCGACTGCACGATGACGGGTTCATGCCCCAATGCCCGCACGGCATTCCGCACGCTCTGGAGATTTCCGCCGCCGTAGTCGATGATACCTGGTTTGCTGGGCATGGACTCAGAGCAGGGCTTTGGTGCTGGGCACGCCGATCACCCGGAGATCAAGCCTCATGGCGGCATCCAGCGCTCTGGCGAGGCCCTTGAAGATGGCTTCCGCCATGTGGTGCGCATCCCGGCCATAGCAAATCTCCACGTGGATATTCGCCAAGAGAGCGTTAGCAAAACCGCGCAGAAACTCCTCCACCAGTTGAAAAGGAAACAAGCCGATGGGGTCCACGCGCTCCGGGACCCGGTGCTCCAGAAAAGCTCTACCGCTCAGGTCCACGGCCACCCGCGCCAGAGTCTCATCCATAGGCAGGAATGACCAGCCGTAGCGCACGATTCCGTTTTTATCCCCCAGCGCCTGGCGGAGCGCCTGACCTAGCACTATGCCCGTGTCTTCCACGGTATGGTGGTAGTCCACATGGAGATCACCGGTGGCGCGCACAGTCAGATCCATCAGGCTGTGCTTCGCAAAAAGCGTCAGCATGTGATCGAAAAAGCCGATCCCTGTCTGGATGTCAGCTTTGCCGGATCCATCGATGGTGAGGGAAAGGGTGATGTCAGTTTCGGCGGTGCGCCGCGTCACGGACCCCGTGCGGATATTACTCATGATCACCTGATATGGAGGGCCTGATGCCGCGAGTAAAGCGAAACGTGACCGCCGCCGCCGCCGCCGCATGGTCAATTCCGCTGAGGAATTCGCGTTTTATACTTGCTGGCCTGTTACAACCGGGCACAGGGCAGGAACCATTCATCACTTCATGACTAGAAAAGGCATCATCCTAGCAGGCGGGGCCGGCACCCGGCTGGACCCGCTCACCCGCATTGCCTGCAAGCAACTGCTCCCTATCTATGACAAACCCATGATCTACTACCCGCTGAGCACCCTCATGCTCGGCGGCATCCGCGACATCCTCATCATCAGCACACCCAAGGACCTTCCGGCCTTTCAGGATTTGCTGGGCGATGGCTCCCGGCTCGGTATCCGGCTGGAATACCGTGAGCAGGCCGCTCCCGAGGGCATCGCCCAGGCATTCCTCATCGGCGCGGACTTCATCGCAGACGACGGCGCGGTCCTCATCCTCGGGGATAACATCTTTTACGGAAAGCTGGATTTCTTCCGTTCGGCGCTGCAGCAACCAGAGGGTGCCTGCATCTTCGGCTATCATGTCCGGGACCCTGAGCGTTTCGGAGTCGTGGAATTTGACATGGGCCGCCGGGTTCTGAGCCTGGAGGAAAAGCCCGCAAAGCCCCGCAGCAGCTATGCAGTGCCCGGGCTCTATGTCTATGATAACACGGTGGTCGAGCGCGTCCGCCGGCAAAAGCCCTCCCCCCGGGGCGAACTGGAGATCACCTGCTTGAATAATAACTACCTGCACGACGGTAAGCTGGAAGTCCGCCTCCTAGGCCGGGGCATCGCATGGCTGGACACCGGCACCCCGGCTAGTCTCCTGGAAGCAGGAAACTACATCGCCACCATCGAGCACCAGCAAAACCTTAAGGTCGCCTGCATTGAGGAAGTGGCGTTCAACCGCGGGTTCATAGATCAGGCAGGGTTTGAAAGAGTCATTGCCGAAACCCGCAGTCCGGACTATAAACGCTATCTCGCGGGCGTCCTAACTGAATGGCTCGCCCGTCCCACGTCCTGAATTCCTGACTCCACCGATGCCGTGCTTTCCATGAAAATCCAGCTCTGTCTCGCAGCCGCCCTGCTCCTCTGCTCCTGCAAGTCCAACTCCCGGCCGGACGCAGACAAGGACGTGCGCTACGATGACCAGGGACGCCGCGTCATCGCCGGCAGATCCACCATGAAGGAGCACGGTGCACGTGACGGAGACGCCGTAGAGGGCAGCCCCACGGGCGGCACGGGGTTTGAGAACCGATTTCGCTC
>JAYVJI010000325.1:0-10188 GCA_043769435.1 Verrucomicrobiota bacterium | reverse complement strand
GCGGTCAGGATGACCGCCAGCCGGCACAGGCGGGACGCCTGTGTTCCTCGCCAACAGCAGCGGATCATGCACGTCAACGAACGGCGGTGATCCCAGGCCTGGCTCGATGGCCGCGCCGCGATGCAGATGCACTTCCGCCGTGCGTGCCAGCAGCCATTCGCGAAAACCCGCTTCCACGGCAAACGCCGGCCAGCCCGCGACATCGCGCGCTAGTTCTTCCAGCAGCGGCAGCGTGCCTTTGCGGCGGCGGTGGCGCAGCGTGTTCGCCACATCGCGCCGCGGCGCCAGCCACCGCAGCAGGTTCGCATCCGTGCGCTGCGTCGGCACGCCTGCGGCCTGCACTGCCTGCCAGCCCGCGAGATCGCCGATGTAGGGCACGACCCAGTCGGCGCAGGTTTCGATGAACCAGTCTTCGTAGAGCGCATCGAGATCGCGTTCCACCACAGCGAACTGTTCTGCGGCCACGCCGAGCAAATCGCGCAGGGCATTCCCGCCCTCCTTCACGTCGAGATCGCGGTGGTAGTATGGCAGGAGCTTAAAAAGTGTGTCGGGCGGCGTGCTCATGAAATGATCTGGTTGAGGGTGAGCGTCTCCGGCATGTCGGAGAGGAAGAGCGCGAGCTGCGCGGGCCGCAGCACGACGGGCGTGTCCCAACCGGCGAGCCCCACGGCCACGCGCTCCTGCGGCACGGCGGCGATCAGTTTCCCTATCTCCGTCTCCAGTTCCTCCGGCGTCAACGCGCGGCGGCCATCCGGGGCCGCTTTCTTTTCAGGAATGCCGCCAAAGCTGTCCACATCCACAAAGTCCACGCCCGTCACCCGCTGCATGACGGCGATGACTTCGCTGAGAAACACATCCTGCCCCGGCGCGCGGCGAGCGAATCCAAACGCCGCCAGTAGCGCCGCGCGCAGGGCCGGCTCCACGTCCGCCCACGCATACTCCGGCGCGATGCGCACGCCCGCCGAGAGCAACAGCACTAGCAACTCGCGCGACTGAACACGCACCGGCAGCAGCGGATCGCCCAGCGTGATGAGCGCCTGCGTGAGGCTCGTCATCAACGACGACGTGTCGGAAACGAGCGCATCATCTTGACCCGCGATGGTCACATGTACAAAGCTCCCGCCTGCGCCGCCCAGCAGCGCCGCCTCCGCCTTCCCTATGCCCGCGAACGCCCGGCTGAATGCTCCGTAATCGCTCACCGACACCAGCCGGTCTAGGGCCATGAGCGGCAGCGGCGCATTCGTCCGAATGTCCTCCGCGCTGTCGCGGTCGGCCCCGCCGCTGGCCGCCAGCGGATTGATGACGCCCTTCAACCCCAGCGGTCGGTCCAGCACCGTGCTCAGCGATTCCGCGCCGACATTCCCGCCCTGCCCAATGCCCTGCCGATACACCGCCGCCACATTTTCCGCGCCCGTTGGCAGCCGCGCGCCCTGCTTTCCATCCCCGAAGACCGCGTGCGTGGTGCCGTCGTCTGCGATGTCTAGCAGATACACGCGGTCATCCGGCCCGGCGTTAGTGAACTGCTCCACTTCCTTCCACAGCACACGGTCCACGCGCAGTTCCGCCGTGCTCTCCGCGCCGCTCGCCGTCGCCGCCGCGACATAAGTCAGCGGCACACTGCGCATGGCAAACCGCTGGCTCACCGCCCGCGCATTCCCGCCGCCCAGCGTCTCCCTTTTCGTCTCCCCGTGCGTCGCCTCCGCCACATTGCCGTACACTGTCACCGTGCTGCGCTGGTATTGATATTGCAGGGGCTCGCTCAGCGTGATGCGCGTGTGCGGTGTGTCGCCGGGCAGCGAAGTCAGCGGATCCGCCAGCGCTGGAATGAGCACATGCTCCACTTTGGAAACCAGTGCATACTCGCGCACGGGACGCGCGCTGATGAGGTCCGAGCGATCGCCGGAAATGATGAGCCGGTGGCCCGCCGCAAGACCCTGATACAAGCCATCCAGCATCAGAATGTCCACGCTCTCGGAAAAGGGATTATCCGAACTGCGCTCAATGACGCCCTCGTCATTCCGGCCACCCAGCCCAGTCACCCAGGCAACCGGCTGCTCATCAATCGTGAGCAGTTCGCTGGCAGCATAGACCTTCGTGCCGCGGATAACGCCGAAGCCCAGCGCCGCGTCCCTGCCCCATTCCGTCTCCTGGAGCAGGGATACCGTCGTCGCCTTGCCGCTGAGACTGTAGGCGGAATGTGGCGCGCTGATCACTTCCTGCACGCGATGCACACGGGTCTCGGTGACGGCGATGTATCGCTTCTGGTTGCTGCCCAGGTAGGTAGCGTCAAAGTTGCCGCTGCCGACCAGCTTGCGGGTCGTGTTGGCGAGGAAGCGATTCTCCAGGCCATCAAGGACGAAGGCGAAGGTGGCGTTCCCAAAAATCCCGCGCGCATTGAGCCCCGCGCCCGGCGCGCCGCCCGTCTCAACATCGGGACCGGACTTCACCTCCACGCTGTAGGGCCGCTCAATGACGACATAGCTCTCGCGCACCACTTTGTTCTGCTCGCCGTCCAGTCGGATGATGCTGCCGAGGTCATCGCCGTGCGGCGTCCAGTCTTTGTCGCCCCCCGGCTTAGTGAACCGGGCGTCGAAAGACTTGTCGGCCGCATCGCCAAAGCGCATCGGCGCGCCGGCCCCGAACACCGCAGTCTGCACGCGCAGGGCGTAAATCTCCACCGCCGGCGCGCCTGTGTTCAGCTTTCGCCACGCGGCAAAAAGTTCGTCATCTGTGCTGCCCGCCAGCTTGCCAGCCAGCCGCGACACCGCATCGCTGACGCCGCCGCCAATGCTCGTGGAGCCGGAAACAAACGCGCCGAGGCTGCGCTCCACCGCTAGCGGATTGCCGGGTGCGGCGGGTTGCTTGAGCGTGCTCGCTGTGACGATCTTGCCCAGCGCCGCGCCGGATGCCGCAGTGCCCTCGCCGACATCACTGCTCGCGCCGCTCGGGCTGACCGATACCTGGCCGCTGAGAATGTTCAGCTCCGCGCGCAGACGTTCAAGGATGGGGTTGGTGGCCGTCGCCAGCTGCTTATCCACTGCTTTCAGAGCCGGGGCCAACAACGCATGAACGACAGCCAGCTTAGTTTCCTTCGTGGCCATTCCGGCTTCCGTCTCCAGCGTGCCTAGAGCCGTCGCTACTTCAGGGATTTCCGTCACTGATTTTTCATAGCGGCCTGTCAGCAACAGAATGGACGATTTTAGGCCAGCGACGGACTCGTCCTGAATCCGCGCGCGGTGCTCCAGCAGCGTCGCCGCCTGCGTGCCGGCTGAGGAAATGAACGCGAGCTGGTCTTTGATGCCCGGCGTGGCCTCGGTGGTGTCCGTTTTGGGAGTGCCTTCGTAGCGGGCGCGCGATGCGTTCGCCATTGCGACCATCGCTGTGGCGCGGGCATTGAAGTTGTCCGGCTCAGTAGTCGGCAGTGCTATCAAGTCAGCCACAAGGCCGGCATGTTTTGTGGCTGCTTCTGTCAGCACGGGGTCCGTCGCGGTACCGGCTTTCAGGGCTTCGCTCATCGTCGTCTCCAGAGGAGTCCACGCGGCATCCAGCCCGGCTTTAATCAGCGTGAGCAATTCCTTGATCGGCTGCGGCGTGGCTGCAGCGTTGATAATTTTCAGCAGCGTGCCACCATTGGCATTGAAGAGCGCGCCTGCGGCATTCGGCGCAGTGCCATCATCTGCGAGTTTAGTCTTCGCCGTGGCCAGCAAACTTATGGCGGTGGTCCGGGCCGTTTCGGCGCCACCGGCTTCATAGCCGAGAGCATCCACTGCGGCGCGCTTGGCCTTATTCGGCGACGGCCCAATGCCGGCAGCGTTCCATTGATCGTCATTGACCGCGACCTTCGCGGTATTCGCATCGGTCCGCAGCGTGCGCAGGGTGGAGAGTACCGGTTGGAAGCAGCTTTCGATGGCACCCTTTCCGTCGGCCCCGGGATCCAGCAGCCTTAGGATTTCGGTGGCCGCAGCCTTGCGGGTGTTGATCTGTGATGCGGTGTCGTCAATGATTAGTAACTGCTTGAAGACATCAAGCAGCAGGGCTTCCTGAGTAGCGGCCCGTTGCAGGATGGGATTGAGACCGGCGCGCAAGTCCGTCGTCCACGCCGCACGCTTCGGCAGGCCTTCGTTGAAGACCTTAGCGGCATCGCCCTCGGCTTTCACAACGTCGAGCACCGCGCCTAGGCCGGTGTCTTTCTCGACTGCCGGGTCGGGCAGGAAGTAGTCCTCGATGTCGAGCAGCGAGGTGTCCTCGCCGAGCTTTGCGGAGAAGCGGTCAAGCGAGGCGATGGCCTTGCCGGACCATGTGTCGGTGCCGACCGCCGATTCCGGCAGGAATCTTCGCAGCGCCTGCGCGGACTTCCGCAGCACAGGCTTATAGTAGGCGGCAGAGAGCTTCTCCACGACCAGCTTCACGCCAGTGCGCTGTGCAGTGCTGTCTTCGGTGACGGTGTGGACCTTGCGCGGGGTGTTGGAAAATTCATCGTCCGGGAAAACGAAGAGCAGCATGTCGCCGGCTTTGAGGTTCAGGCCGGTGCCTTTGAAGTAGAGCGTCTCGATGCTGAGCACATTGGCCGGCGAGATTTCCTGGGGCACGCTCTGGCGCACCGGCATGGCGTTGAGTTCATGGCGCGCGGTGAGATCGCCGGAGGTCTCAAAGGTCTGCGCGGTTTCGCCGGGGGCACTGGGCACACTTTGCACGCGGGTGCCGGCGGGGATGGTGATGGCGTAATCCGTATCCAGCGTGAAGGCGAGCCATGCGCTGGCGGCGACGCCGGGGCGCGGGCGGTAGCCGACGAGTTTGCCCAGCTCCATGAGGCTGCGACGCTGCGTGGCGGTGCGCAGGTAGCCTTCGTTGGCGAATCGCTCGCTGTAGAACGTGAGCACGTCGCAGACGACGGCGGCGGCGTCGAGGAAGGCGATGGAGGGATCGTCCGGCTCGCGCGTGGTTAGGTTTTTCAGCGCGGGAAAATCGCCGATGCTGGAGAGCCGGGCCTGCATGGTGCTGCGAAAGCTGCCCCATGTGCCGGCGCGCCGCTGGATGGCGCTGAGGCCGGACGGATTGAAGATAAGCTGCGGCGTGGCGACGTGCGGGCCGGTGCAGCAGTCGCAGGCATGGCCTCCGGTGCAGCCGCAGGAGCAGGTGGTGTGGGTGGTGTTCATCGTCCGCCTCCGAGGTTGAGTTTGAGGGTGCCGTTTTCGGGAAAGTCAGGGTCTTGATCGAGCCGCGCGACTTCCAGCGGGCCGATGGCTAGGAAGCCGTCGGTGAGTTCGCTGCACTGATGCCCGCCGTAGCGGTGGAGCCTGGTGACATTCACACTCATCACGCCGGGCAGCGGCTGCACGGCGGCGACGATGTGGCTGATGCGAACCGGCTCGCCAAACGTGATGCGGTCGGGATGAAAGAAGCCCGGCGTGCCGTCGCGGCGCAGGCCGGCGGTGAGGGCGTCGAGCACAGCGGCTTCCACATCGCCGCGCAGCGCGTGGGAGTGGACGCAGATTGTGAGTTCCAGTTCCAGCGGCGCGTAGAGCGCGGCGATGACTTCAAGGTCGTGGCCGATGCGGCGGTAGTTAAGAAGGTCGGCGAGGACGGCGGCGATGAGATCGGGCGGGGCCTCGCTGAGGCCGAGCGGATCAAGCGCCACGCGCACACTCTGGCGGCTGCCGGTCGAGCGCAGTTCCGCGCCGGCGCGCTGCACGCGCGGATTCTTCTCCGCCAACCGCGCGTAGTCGTCCGCAGTGATAGCGCGGAGCTGGCGCAGGCGGAAAACATGCGGCGCATTCCGGCGCGCATCAGCTAGGGATTCGTGCGCCGTGCCGCCGCGCGCGGGCAGAGGATTGCGCACGGTGAAGTCGCCCAGCGTACCGTTCTTCGCACGGAACTCGATAATCGTTTCCGTTCCTGTGTTGCCCGCGGGGCCGTTGCCGATGCGATAGCGGCTGCGGAAACCCTCGCCGGCTTCCGGCGTCGCGCCTAGGCCATCGCGGCCAAAACGCAGCCATGCGCGCCGCTCGTCGTCCATTTCCACAACGAAATGCCGGTCCAGCGCGCCGCTCCCCAACAGGTCCAGTTGCGACTGCCAATGGCGCAAGGCACGGCGGATGCAGCCGGTGAAAGCATCCATGTCGCGGGAGGTGGGTACTCCGCTGGATTTGAGCCCGCGCCATTTTTCCTGAGTGCCGGCGCAGAGCAAATTCCAGACTCCCGTGCGCGACGCGAGTGCTGCGGCATTGCGGGCTTCAAGCTCCTCCCATTTCAACACCGGTGCCGAGCCGTCCGGCACCGGTGGCAGGCTCTCCACGACAAGCGCGGGCACCGCCTGCCATGGTTTTTGCACCAGTTCCTTCGCCGCCGGGCCTTGCTTCAGCAACGGCATGGCGAACGTCAACTCCGGCTCATCCAGCGAAGGTCGGAAGGGCAGCGGGCGCACGCTGATCTCATCCAATACGCCGACACAGCGGCAGTGATAGTCGGGGTCTTCGCGCTCCACGATGCCGAGGTCATCCTCCGGCAGCGTCTCGCCGTGGTCGCAGAGAATGACATTGCCGCGGGCGACGCTGATGTTGCCGAGCCATTGGCAATCCGGCGGCGGTCCCATGCGCGAGAGACAAAAGGAAAACGGCAGTGCGTCCTCCACCGCCCAGCGCACGCGCAGCAGCGGCGTGCCGGGGCAGGTGTCGGTCCGAGTGAGCGCATCAATGACCGGCTCCACATGAGTGAGGCGCACGGCGCAGCGGCGGGTTTTGTCGGCGTCCGACGGGTTGCCCGTCTGCGGACCGATGACTTCTTCAAAGATGAGTACATCGCCGGGGCGGAGGCGAAGCAGCCGGGCGCGGGGTGTAGCGTGGGAATCCAGCCATGCGTCGAGCAGTGTGCATTCCAGCGCGCCGGCTTCTAGGCAGCAGTCCAGGTTTTGCCAGGCGTAGATGTGCAGCGTCTCGTGCGCGGGGTGCAGGTAGTGCGCGTGGAGAGGCACGCAGGCTACGGGATCAGTCAGATCAGACTGATCTGACTGATCTCTCCCATACACCTCATCGAATGCGGCGCGGTTCACCCGGGCGATCTGCGGTAGGTCCCCTACTGGCACGCTCTCCGCGTCGTATGTACGGTCCAACAGCATGCGCTCGTTCAGCTCTGTGATGAGGCCCGCCGCCAACGATTGAGGTAGCGGCACTTCTGCGTCCTTTGCCTGATGCCGCCGCAGCTTGCGCAGCAGGCATGGGGAAAGGCGCCGTGCGACTTCGCCGCCCGCGTCTTTCACCAGCCTCCACGCAAAGGCGCGCAGGTCGAAGAAATCTCCGGCTTCCAGCATGGCATCGCGCTGACGGCGCACGGGTTCAAAGACGAGCGGCTTCGTATTCGCATCCGGCGCGGCGGTGCGGAGATCGAACTGCTCGGGCAGCAGCGTGGTCACGGCCTGCGGCGTGCAGCAAACCCAGGCGCGGGCATTGCAGCCTTCGTGCAGAATGTAATCCACCAGCCGCGCATGACGCCGCACCGAGATGCGCCGACGCGCGGTTTCCAGATACGCCTCCTGCGCCACGGCGTCCTGGTAGTAACTCAGGTGATCCGCGCGATAGGCCATGATCTCCGCCACCGTAATGCCCACATCCGGCACATGACGCTCCTTCCAATCCGGTAACGTCAGCGAGAGCCGGTCCAGAATGAGCGCGCGGAATCCATCGTAGTCTTTGGCGAGATAATTGATCACCGGCGCAGGTTCCACCGGCTCCACGCAGACCTGCGGCTGCAGGCAGTCGAGCGTGGACGGGCAGTCCGCTTTGAAACTGAACTCCACGCAGCGGTAACGCTGATCGAAATCCTTCTCTACATCCACCGGGCGCGCATTGTCCTTGCAGGGTCGGCATCGTGGTTTTTCGTAGTCGCGCTCCTCTGCTAGTGCCGCGTCCTTTCCGGCCTCCACTATCTCCAGCGTATAGCAGGAAAAATCGCCCGCTTTGTTCACGCGCAGCACCACCATGTCGTCTTCGTCGCTTTTGTGCTTCGCACTTTTCTCCAATGGCCGCACCACGATCGCCTCCAGCACGCGGATGTCGGTGATGCGCCGACCCCCGGTGATTCTGAAATTCTCCGCACTCAGCCGCCACTCGCGGCCATCGGTGCCGCGCAGCTTGCCGAGGAAGAAGACGGTGAGGTATCGCTGCGAGTCCGCGCTATCGGCGGGCTTGCCGCTGAGCAGGCCAATGCGCTTGTTATTAATCAAGGCGGTGAAGTCGCCCACCTCCACGTAGTCCAGGCCGTTCCATGGCTTGTGCGCGCGCACGAGTTCGCGGCGGGTATCCGTGAGGCAGTGAGTGGAGTCGTTCATAGCGGTCATGGGTTAGATGGTGGCGGTGAAAACTTCACCACGGCGCTGCTCGCCGGTGGCGCGCAAGGTGTAGTCGAGCGCGACCTCCAGCACTTCCTCACGCGCAGTGACGCTGAGCGCGGAGACCTCTATAACATCGCCGAGGCATTCTTGGAGGCCGGCGCGGATATTGAACTCCAGCGCCGCAGCAGTGAGCGTGCTGTTCGGCTCGAACACGCGCTGGAGCAGGCCCGCTCCAAAGTTCGGACGGTTCACGCGCTCGCCGGTTTTGGTGAAGAGAAACTGGAGGATCATGTCGCGCACATGATCGGCATGGGTGGTGCCCGCAGTGCGCCCGCGGGAGTCGAAGTGCCAGGGATGATCGAGAGGCTGAGTATTCATGAGGCGGTGACGCGGGTTTGGAATGAGACGGGTAGCATGGGATTTCCCGTGGCCGGGCACGCGGACGATCCGCCCACAATGGCCAGCGGCTGCCCGCCCGCGGTGACTCTCAACGCGCCCGTAAGCCACTGCCCGGTGGCGCAGAACGGCGACGGCACTGACGCCAGCGGACAGCCGGCGATCACATACGGGCACGACAGCGTGATCACCGGCTGCCCGCCTAGCGTGACGCGCGGATTGGGCGCTGTGGGTTGCGCCGTGCCGCCGTGCGAGCATTGGACGGAAGCGCCGAGATGGAGAACGAAGCCAGGCATAATCGTGAGTGATTTAGATGATGGCGAGCGCGCCGCTGTTGATGGAGACCTGGGGGCCGAGCATTTCGATCTTGGCGCCCTTTCCGTTGTCTATGGTGATGCCGAGATCGGTGATCTCTATCTTCGCGCCGCTGCGGCATTTCAAAATAATACCGCCGGTCCCGGGCACGTCGTTGAGTTCGATGACATTGAGCGCTTGGCTGGCGATGACCACGCTGGGCAGCACTGGCGGCGCGGCGGAAGCGGCGGACGGCAGTTCGCTGGAGTCGCCGTACCAGCAGCCCGTCCAGATGTGATAGTCGCGATTCCCTGCTTCAAATTCCGCCCACACACCCGCGCCGATCTGCGGCACGGCATACCAGCCGCTCTTTCTGCCAGTGTAGGGAAAGCAGGGCATCGCCCAGCTCGACGTACTGACACCGGTCACGTCCGGCACCTGCAGCAGCAGGCGTCCGCGGCCTTCGGGATCAATGTTATTGATCACCATGCCGCGGTATTTCCCGTAGTAGCGATTAGTGGAGCCTTCCATAGCAGGTGAGGTATCAGGCGGGGAGCACGGGTGAGAAGGGTACGAGGGCATTGCGGGTGAGGGTGAAGCTTTGTTTGCACTCGCCGCGCTTGAGCGTGGTGGTGACTTGTTTGACGAAATAGAGACCGTCGTGCGCGAGGCCGGCGCCGCGGACGCCCACCAGCCCGCGGGCTTTGAGCAATCGTCCGTAGCGCGTCACGTCCAAGCTTCCTTGGGCCTGCACCACGTCCTGTGACTTCGACGAGAGCGAGAGCGCACGCATGAGCACCGCGCCGAGCGAGAGGTTCGCGTTGTCCGTCATTTGGCAGAATTTCAGATTCAGCGGCGGCACCAGACCCAGCGGCGGCTGGAGCGGATTCAGATTCGGAATGGGAACGGGGATCGGCGTCTTCGTGCTTTCCAACTGAATGTAGGCGATGGGAACCACCGCCTGATCGCCGGTGAAGCTGAACGTGAGCGAGTCCACATTGCGATGTGCATCGAAGTCCAGACTGAGCGCCGGTTGCGGTACGCCCACTTTAATTTCCGGCCCCCAGTAGGCGGTGCTCGTGCCGGGCACGGGGCCGGGGTCCACATAGAAGACATAGCCCGCCTCGGTGGCTAAATGATTCACATAGGCGAGGTCGGTGCCCTGGTGTGAG